>JANWIS010000052.1 GCA_025449775.1 Ignavibacteriaceae bacterium | reverse complement strand
TATTCTAAAGATCCTGGCACTTATTTTAATTGCAATGATAATTGATAAAGCAAGGATGAGAATCGACATCCAGATTTCAGCAATTGGTACTTCGTGAACATTCAGCCGAAGAAGCATAACAGTTGGAATTGTAAGCGGTAGGTAAGAAAAAATTTTTGTTACAATAAAATCAGGATTTTGTATAGCCGGCATTGCTATTATTACAGGAAGCATAAGAATTAGGCTGAGATATGTTGTTATCTGCTGAGCTTCCTGTTCAGTATTTACAGCCGAACCAATGCCAACAAATAACGTTGTATAAAATAAAAATCCCAAAATAAAATAAACAAGCATTGGCAGAATATTTTTAAATGCATTTACTGGAACAATTGCACTGCCAACCAAACCTAAACCTATCACAGTCCAGATCAGCATTTGCGTAAGCCCAAGTGATCCGAGCCCAAGTATTTTCCCGGTTAAAATTTCATCAGGAGTGCTGCTTGATACAAGCATTTCAATTAAGCGGCTTGATTTTTCTTCAATCATGCTTCTTACAAGCATTTGCCCCGAATAAATAACAGTCATCATTAACAAAAGTATCAGGACTATTGATAAAAAAAATGTTGTTATAAAATCGATCTCATAAACTCTTCAGGCTTCTTCAATTTTCTTTTGTTCAACTGCAACCCTATTCTCAATATAAGTTACAAGGCTTGTATCAATTCCTTCTGCTTTAAGCTTTTGTTTTATCCTGATCGAATTCAGAGCTGCTTCAAACCGGGAAACATTTTTAAAATTTCCCAGTGTTTTGGTTCTGTATTCTGTATAAACTGAATCACTTCCGCCGTGATAAATCAATAAATATCCCTCAAGAAGATTATTCAGCACATTTCTATCTGCGATTTTTTTCATCTCTTCAAAATCTTTTTTGATCACGGACATGTTTATAAAAAAGTAATTTTCCCTTCCATCTTCTAAATGGAATTTTGCAAGCTCTTCTCTCAGTTCATAAAAATAAATTCCGGAAGTATCAGCAATCCCGATCTGTTCAACTCTTGGCGCTTCATCTCTGAATAGAAGTGATGGGACAATCGAAAAAAGTATGATAATAATTGGAGTAATTATTAACGATACTATGAAGGTTTTTGTCTTTACCTTCTCAAGATATTCCCACTTGGCTATCGCAATTATTTTTTTCATTTCAGCTCAGAGTGCTCTTCAATCAGGTCTATAAATATTTTGTTTAATGTGGGTTCAATAATTGAAAAATGATTCACTTCAACTTTGTCAACAAGTTTTTTCAGAAAGTCAGACGGTGTTACATCGTCTCTCAGTTGTATATCCGAATAGTTGTTGTAATTATCAAGCTTTAATATTTCAGGAAATTGTTTTACTAAATCTCCATTCTTTGTAAATCCAATTCGAATATTGTTTCCACTAAATCTTTTTTTAATATCAGAAAGCTTCCCTTTGCAGACTTCTTTTCCTTTATCGATTAGCAAAATATCATCACACAATTTTTCTGCAAGCTCCATTTGGTGAGTTGACAGGATTATCGTTTTGCCTTCAGACATTAAAGATAAAATCAGATCTTTAACTTCCTGCTGGTTTATTGGATCGAACCCGGTAAACGGTTCATCGAGTATCAGTAATTTTGGATTATGAAGTATTGCTGCTATAAGCTGAACTTTCTGCTGGTTGCCTTTGGAAAGTTGTTCTATTTTTTTTTCTCTGTATCCGATAATGTTCAGTTTCTTCAGCCATCCATCTGCAAGTGGAATTGCTTCATTCTTACTGACGTTCTTTAATGCTGCAAAATAGAGTAGTACATCAATCACTTTACTTTTTTTGTAAAGACCTCTTTCTTCAGGCAGGTACCCGATAATATTATAATATTCGTAGGAAATCTGCTGACTATCAAATAGTATTTCACCCGATGAAGGTTTAATGATATTTAAAATAGTTCTGATTGTCGTTGTTTTTCCGGCTCCATTTGGTCCAAGTAATCCGAATATTTTTCCCGGACTGACTGTAAAAGAAACATCATTTACCGCTATGGTGTTATTAAATTTTTTAATAAGATTTTTAACAATCAGCATTTTATTTTTGGGAGATAAATAACAAGAAATAATAACCTAAAATAGTAAATAAACGTAAATAATTAGAGAATTTTAGAAGATAACAACACATTCATTTCATTTTGAATATACTATTTTTGTAATGAACAATATTAGCAGACAGGGTGATTTTAAATAATAAATCATTCATTAAATGTCTTGGGAACTCTGTTTGTAAATCTTTTCTTCAATGAATATATTTACACTCATTTTTTAATTAAGTTCATTCAAAAATGATTAAAATTAAGGTTTCTAACCTTTCAAACGGTAATTATGACTACGATTTTGAAGGCGATGTAAGTGATATCAATGTTTCAGAACCATATTCAGGTAAATTTTTTACAACAGTTACTCTTTCAAAATATGATAGCCAGATTATTCTTGATTCAGAGACGAGAATTAAAGCAAACCTGAATTGTGACAGGTGTAATAAAGAATTTAGTTCTGATATTGTAAGCAAGTACCGAATGATTTATTTATTCAGACAGAACATTGAAAATGAAAATGATGATACAACTGATGTAATTTATCTCCACCCGGATGCAGATAAAATTGAACTTGATAAAGATATAAGAGATTTTGCCGTACTTGCAGTGCCGATGAAAAAATTATGTTTGGAAGATTGCAAAGGTCTTTGTCCACGATGCGGAAAAAACCTGAATGAAGATTCGTGTGATTGCAAAGATCAAATCTCTGATCCTAGGTGGGAACAATTAAAGCAATTAATAGTAAAGAATAAATTAAAATAAAACCGGATTAAATTATGCCAAATCCTAAACGAAGAATGTCGAAGAGCAGACGTGATAAACGAAGAGCTAATTACAAAGCTACAGTTCCCTCAATGGGTTCGTGTTCAAATTGCGGAGAAATAAAACTAACACATCGTGCTTGTCCATCCTGTGGTTATTACGCCGGACGTTCGATGTTCATACCGAAAAGCTGATTCCTCAATAATCTTTAAATGAAAAATTCCGGCAACAACTCTTCTCGTTGCAGAATCGTAGTCGACGCAATGGGCGGCGATTTTGCTCCGAAGAATGCAGTGCTCGGTGCTGCAGAAGCATTTCTTGAGAAAAAAAATTTTGATCTCTTTCTCGTTGGAAAAGAACAGCAAATCAGAGAAGTGCTCTCATCGAATAAGATAACTCTCAGCCCAGAATCAATAATCAATGCAGATGAAGTAATTGAAATGGGAGACAGCCCTGCTGCTTCCCTTAAATCAAAACCAAACTCATCAATTGTGGTTGGTGCGCAATTAGTTCGAGATAAAAAAGCAGATGCGTTTGTTAGTGCGGGAAATACCGGTGCGATGATGACAGCTTCAACATTAATTATGGGAAGAATTCCTGGATTGGGAAGACCGACCATCGGTGCGGAACTGCCGAATGTCAATGGAGTATGTTATCTTTTTGATGTTGGTGCAAGTAAAGATTCAAAACCGATTCACTTATTTGAATATGCAATCATGGGAACTATCTTTGCTAAAGAGATGGGTGGTATAACTAATCCGAAAGTTGGTGTATTAAGCATGGGTGAAGAGGAAGGAAAAGGATCTGAAGTTGCAGAAGCCGCAGTAAAATTATTAAAAGAGTCGAAGCTAAATTTTATTGGTAACGTTGAAGGAAGAGATATACTTGTAGGAAATGTTGATGTTGTAGTCTGCGATGGTTATGTTGGTAATATTATTATAAAGTTTGGTGAATCAGTTCCGAAACTATTAAAACATCTGCTAAAATGAACTGCTGATGAGAATTTCTTTGATAAATTATTAATAGGGTTATCAAAGAATGTTCTTAAAAAATCATTGAAAAAACTTGATTACCAGGAAGTTGGTGGCGTACCATTGCTCGGTGTTAACGGCATCAGCATAATTGGTCACGGTTCAAGCAGCATTCGTGCTGTTAAAAATATGGTGTTCAGGGCAAATGAAATGCACCAAAAAAATCTAATTCAGAAAATGACAAACGCTATTTCCGAATATTCAATATCAAATTAATTACTGAATAAAATGGCCAGAGAAAAAAAATATAATGCTGTTATAACGGGCTTGGGAATGTACTTCCCCGAAAAAATTTATGATAATAAATACTTTGAATCAATTATTGATACGAATGACGAATGGATTTTAACCAGGACAGGAATAAAAGAAAGAAGAATACTTGAAAACGGGGCAACAAGCGATCTTGCTACAAATGCTGCATTGGATTTAATGCAAAGACATAATGTAAGTGCCGAAGAAATTGATTGTATTATTATAGCAACTGTAACTCCGGATATGTTGTTTCCGGCAACTGCATGTCTCGTTCAAAATAGAATCGGTGCTGTTAATGCATGGGGATTTGATCTTGAAGCTGCTTGTTCAGGATTTTTATTTGCATTTCAGACTGGCTGTGCGTTAGTTGAAAGCGGTCAATACAAAAAGGTATTGGTGATCGGTGCTGATAAAATGAGCTCGATAGTTGATTATACTGATAGAAATAATTGTATACTTTTTGGTGACGGCGGAGCTGCATTACTTCTCGAACCTTCCGAAGATTATAATCTTGGACTACAGGATTTTATTCTTCGGATAGATGGTGCAGGTGAAGGTGCACTTCATATGAAAGGCGGTGGAAGCCTTAATCCTCCAACTCATGAAACCGTCGATAAAAAAATGCATTATCTTTATCAGGACGGTAAAGCAGTCTTTAAAGTTGCAGTTAAAGGAATGGCTGATGTTTCTTATGAACTGATGCAGAAAAATAATCTGAAATCGGAAGACATAGCATATCTTGTCCCGCATCAAGCAAATCTTAGGATAATTGATGCAACAGCACAGAGAATGGGGTTGAGTAAAGAGAAAGTTATGATAAATATAGATCGATATGGAAATACAACAGCGGCAACAATCCCTTCATGTCTTGCAGAATATTACAG
The DNA here is from genome assembly GCA_025449775.1 of Ignavibacteriaceae bacterium. Taxonomy (GTDB): domain Bacteria; phylum Bacteroidota; class Ignavibacteria; order Ignavibacteriales; family Ignavibacteriaceae; genus IGN2. The sequence goes on along the minus strand of JANWIS010000052.1, from coordinate 4,411 downwards.
GGCTGGTAAACTGAAGAAGGGAGATAAAATTATTCTTTCTGCATTCGGTGCAGGTTATACCTGGGGTGCAACTTACGTTGTGTGGGCAATCGATTAATTTTCCTCTTCGATAAAACACAATGAGTAAAAAAGCTTTTATATTTCCCGGGCAGGGTTCTCAATATGTTGGTATGGCCAAAGATCTTTTTGAGAAATCTGTTGAAGCAAAAGAAATGATTAAAACAGCCGACGATATTCTAGGTGTTAATCTTTCATATATAATGTTTAACGGACCCGAAGATGAGCTGAAGCAAACCAGGTTAACTCAGCCAGCTATTTTTCTTCATAGTGTAATATTAGCTGGAATTATAAGAACCCTCGATGCAGATGTTGCAGCAGGTCATTCATTAGGAGAATATTCAGCTTATGTTGCTTCTGGAGTCATTCAATTTCATGAAGCTTTAAAGCTTGTTCAAGCACGTGGTTCTGCCATGCAGGAAGCCGGAGAAAATAATAAAGGTACTATGGCTGCTGTTATCGGTCTCGAACCTGATGTAGTTGAAAAAATATGTTCTGTGGCTTCAGTCGTAGGAATTGTTCAATGTGCTAATTTTAATTCTACCGGTCAGATAGTTATTTCAGGTTCGCTCGAAGGAGTAAAAAAAGCTATGGAACTTTCTAAAAATGCCGGAGCAAAAATAGTAAAGGAACTTGCAGTTAGTGCAGCTTTTCATTCTCCATTAATGTTATCTGCCAAAGGAAAATTTCAATCAGCACTCGATGCAACAAATTTTTATCAGTCAAAATTTCCTGTATATACAAACGTCTCAGCAAAACCAGTTAATAATATTCCAGAGATAAAATCTTTGCTGAATGAACAGATAACTGCTCCGGTCAGATGGGAAGAAACTATTAAGAACATGATTTCGGATGGAATAGAAGAATTTTATGAAATTGGTCCGGGTAATGTTTTGCAGGGATTAGTAAAACGAATTAATCCCGATGTTAAAAGATTTGGGATAGATAAATTTCAAGATGTGGAGAAGTATTTATAATGACTGAAGAACGAAATAATTCCAACGGAAAATTCACGAAGAAAATAAATGGAATTCTGATAGACCCGCTAATCTTCACTTACAAATCCTATTGTAGTTGTGTTGGTGATTGTTGTTACCATGGTGTTTACACAGATTATAAAGAATATCAGTATATACTTTCAATCCAGGATAAAATAAAAGAGATTATGGATGAAACACAATCAAGAGATGTTGAGTCGTGGTTTGAAGCTCCTCAAAAAGATGATGACTTTGAATCGGGTATTGCAGTTGGAACAGAAGTTATAAATGGAAAATGTACTTTCCTGGATAAGAACGGTTTATGCAGTTTGCAAAAGCTTGCGCTGAAAGAAGGAGAGTTCAAATGGAAGCATAAACCTCTTTATTGTGTTCTCTTTCCGTTAACTGTATTTGAAGGTGTTCTTTCAATTGATACTGAAGACAATGGAGAAATTCCATATTGTAAAAACGGTTCGAAGACAGGTTTAACATTTTATGAAGCATATACAGAAGAGTTAAAACACCTTTTTGGTGATGATGGATTTCTTGAACTGGAAAATTACCGCGAAGAGTATTTAAAAGAAATTAATGTCGGAGTAAATGAAAATGTCGACAAATAAAAAAGCAATTGTAACCGGCGGAAGCAGAGGAATTGGGAGAGCAATTGTAAAAGAGCTTGTTTCCAGAAGTGGAGTTTTATTTTCAGATGTAGCTTTTATTTATAATCGTTCAGACGAATCTGCTGAAGAACTGAAGCGTGAAGTACAATCTCCACAAACTAAAATTTTATCTATTAAATCTGATGCAGCTTCATTTGAACAGGCAGAATCAACAGTAAATAAAGTTGTTGAAGAATTAGGCGGAGTAGATATCCTAATTAATAATGCAGGAATTACACGTGACAATCTTCTTCTTCGGATGACTGAAAAAGATTTTGATGATGTTATCAATACAAACCTGAAAAGTGTTTTCAACTATACTAAAGCTGTTATTAAGCATATGATTAAGCAGCGGTACGGACGTATCGTTAATATAACATCGGTAGTTGGTTTAATTGGAAATCCCGGTCAATCAAATTATGCAGCTTCAAAAGCAGGAGTAATTGGTTTTACAAAATCTATGGCAAGAGAACTTGCATCTCGTAACATAACTGTTAACGCAGTTGCGCCGGGTTATATTGAAACAGACATGACAAATAAATTATCTGATGATCAGAAAAAGAAACTCGCTGAGATGATTCCACTTGGACGATTGGGAAAACCTGAAGACGTTGCAAAGGTAGTTGGATTTCTTTGTAGTCCGGAAGCAGATTATATTACCGGTCAGGTAATAGCAATCGATGGCGGAATGACCATGTGATTCTTCAATTAGTAAAATGTTGTTTCTTAAATCGTATTTTCCTTAAATTTGAACAATAATTAAAAATATTAGAAATAAATAAACTCTAATTATAAACTAAAGTAGGAGAGTTAACATGGACGTCGAAGCAAAAGTGAAAGAAATTATTATGGATAAATTAGGTGTAGAAGAGTCTCAAATTACTAATTCAGCCTCATTTACAAATGACTTAGGTGCTGATTCTCTGGATATTGTCGAGCTTGTCATGGGTTTTGAAAGTGCGTTTCAGATTTCCATTCCCGACGAAGATGCGGAGAAGATCGGAACTGTTGGTGATGCCGTTAAATATTTGACTGAGAAAGTCAGCTGATCATAATATCAATTATTGATCAACTATTTTCTTCTTTCAAGATGAACCTGAAACCATTACCCGGAGAATCTAATGAATAATAACCGTCGTGTAGTTATTACGGGAATGGGTGTGGTTACGCCAATAGGAATTGGTTTAAAGGATTTCTGGGAAGGTTTGCTTGAAGGCAGAAACGGAGTTGATCATATTACACAATTCGATACAACAAAATTCGATACAAAGTTTGCTGCTGAAGTAAAGAATTTCAAACCTGAAGAATATCTCGATAAGAAAGCTACAAGGAGATTAGATCGATTTGCACAGTTTGCAATTGCAACTGCTGATATGGCTATTAAAGATTCAGGACTTGATCTTGAAAAGATTGATAAGGATCGCTTTGGAGTTATTTACGGAAGCGGAATTGGCGGAATGAAAACACTCCAGGAACAACACTTCAACTTTTTCAACGGACTTGATCCGCATAAAATAAGTCCTTTCTTCATACCTATGATGATTTCAGACATAGCTGCAGGTCAAATTTCAATAAGATTTGGTTTGAAGGGACCCAATTATGCAACAACTTCTGCTTGTGCAACTGCTTCTCATGCAATTGCTGATGCTTTCTTTCTTATTCAGCGAGGAAGTACAGACCTGATGATGAGCGGTGGAAGTGAAGCAGCAATAACCGAAGTTTCAATCGGCGGGTTTAATTCAATGAAAGCTTTATCAACCTGGAATGACAGGTACAAAGAAGCTTCAAGACCTTTTGATATTGACAGGAATGGTTTTGTAATGGGTGAAGGAGCCGGAACAATTATTCTTGAAGAATATGAACATGCAGTAAAACGCGGTGCAAAAATTCGAGCTGAAATTGTTGGCGTAGGTTTAACCGGAGATGCATATCACATTACTGCTCCTGCGCCTGAAGGAGAAGGTGCAGTCAGATCGATGAAAGAAGCCATCAGGGATGCCGGAGTATCTTTAGAAAAAATTGATTATATAAATGCACATGGAACTTCTACTCAATTAAATGATAAAAATGAAACTAAAGCTATCAAAACTGTTTTTGGTGATCATGCTTATAAACTGATTGTAAGCTCAACAAAATCTATGACTGGTCATTTGCTTGGTGCTGCCGGAGGAATTGAAGCAGTTGCAACAATTTTTGCAATTGAAAATGATATTGTTCCTCCAACGATAAATCTTACAAATCCTGATCCTGAATGCGATTTAAACTATAGTCCGAACAAGCCGACTAAAAGAAAAATAAATTATGCTATAAGCAATACATTCGGATTCGGCGGACATAATGCATCATTGCTGTTTAAAAAGTTCGAGAAATAAATTTGAATCTTAGTATTTCGCGGTTGTTTAATTTCTTCAAACCGCAAAAGAAAAATTTCACCTCCGGAGAATTTCAATCCTCTTTCCCAATAGAAAAATTTAACCACTTAGAAAAGCTGATTGGTTCTTCAATCACTAATAAAAATTTTTATCTCGAAGCATTAATACACAGATCTTATCTTGAAGACAGTGATCAATTCTCTCTTTCAAATGAGCGTCTGGAATTTTTAGGTGATTCAGTATTGAACCTTGTCATTGGTGAATTTTTATTCAACAAATTTCCTGAAGAAGAAGAAGGCTTTCTTACAAAAGTAAGAGCAAAGATGGTGAACAGGAATGCGTTAAG
>JANWIS010000051.1 GCA_025449775.1 Ignavibacteriaceae bacterium | reverse complement strand
TAACAGGCAAAATAATATTACAGGTTTTCTTCCGTGCTTGTCGGAGAGCTTTCCAAAGATCGGATTAAAAATAAATTGCACTAAAGATAATGTGGCAATTGAAATACCTATTGCAGTTTCATCAACTCCAAGTTCTCTAACGCCAAAAGCGGGAAGGATGGGAATTAATATCCCGAATCCGAGAAGGTCAATAAATACTGTAAGAAAGATTAAAGAGAGAGCAGGTTTATTTTTCAAAATATTTTTTAGTTGAGGATGTCCGGTTCAAATATACAAATGCCAAAACTGAAATTCAGTCTCAATCATTTTTGTGAAAGAGCTTCACATTAGAATTGTACTTGCCAACAATTTCTTTTGTGTCATTAAAAGCTTCATACATAAGTGTGCTGTCTTTCGCAGTTAAATATTTATTAGTTGAATCATCAACAAGTGTTGAAGGAAAAATAATATATTCTCTTCTCTTCCCTGTGTTTCCTTTGAATACCCAGGTTGGAAGATAATTTACATCGCTTAAATAAACAGAATCTGTGTATTTATTTTTCGAAATCTGAATGTTAAGAATAATTCCGGCATCGGAATAACGCCATCTCTGGTTGGAAATAAAATTACCCAGTGAATAAGCTACAAAACCTGTATCCAGATTTGCACTATTAGTTTTATAAAAATTAAACGGCTGAATTGCATGCGGATGTCCACCGATAATTATATCAGCTCCCAGATCAATAATCTTCTGCACAATTTCTTTCTGATATTCACTTGGCTCGCGGTTGTACTCAGGACCATAATGTAAATGAACGAGAACTACATCAGCATTTTCATTCCTTGCTTTTATTATGTCCTCACGGATTTTATTTTCATCTATAAGATTAATTATAAAATCTTTTCCATTAGGAATAGCAAGTCCGTTTATGTTTTCTGTGTAAGCGAGGATTGCAATTTTTATAGAGTCGATTTGAAATATCCTGATTGAATCCATGTCTCTCTGAGAGGTAAAAGTACCTGTAGAATTTATATTATGCTGATTTAAAACATCGATTGTTCTTTTAACACCTTTCCATCCCTGGTCAAGAGCGTGGTTATTTGCTGTTATTAAAAGATCAAATCCTGCTTCCTTAAGAGCATAAATAAAATCATCTGGTGTATTAAAGTATGGATATCCGCTGTAGCCGATATCTTTCCCGGCAATAACAGTTTCAAGATTTCCAACTGCAAGATCAGCTGTAGATAAATATTTTTTCACTTCATTGAAAACACCGGTGAAGTCAAAACTGTCAGCATCAACCTTTGCATAATTATATTGTGTAGAGTGACACATCAAGTCACCCACGAAACATAACGTTGCCGTAAAAACAGAATCCTGCTCTTCTTGCAGAATTTGTTTTTCATTTTGCATAGGATTGATTAAGAAATGCTGTAGTGAAACTACGATGCCCAAAACAAAAATGATGATAAAAGTTTTCATAAAAAAATAAAACAGGCTGGATCGGTTTATCAATCCAGCCTTTATCTCTTGATGAGAAAGCTGCCCTTTATTAACCTTTGGTAGCTTTCCTTTGAGCCTTAACTTCCTGCACATTCTTGCGTACTTCCTGGCAAAGTTTTCTTAAATCACTTAAGCCTTTTCTTACGCGAGTACCTGCAGCGGATTGACCTTTTTCATAAAATTTATGAAAATCAGTTTCCAATCCTTGTACGAACTGAACCAATTGATTGAATTTATCCATGGTTCCCTCCATTATTAGTGGTTGATAATGTTAGTTAGAATTTTCAAGAACAATCTCTGCAATATCTTTTACTTTAACGGTTTCAGTTTTCTCAAAATGTTTTACTCCGTCAGTCATCATTGTCATACAGAAAGGACAGGCTGAAGCGATGGTATCTGCACCTGTTTCAAGTGCTTCCCTTGTTCGTTCTTCATTTATTCTTCCTCCTTCGTCATCTTCCATAAACATTCTCCCTCCCCCGGCTCCACAGCAGAATCCTTTATCTTTGCTTCTCTTCATCTCAACAAAATTAATTCCTTTTACTTCCTTAATGCTGTTTCTTGGTTCTTCATAAACCTGGTTATACCTTCCGAGGTAACAGGAATCGTGGTATGTAATTGTATTTATATTTTCTCCATCTTCCTTAAAAGTAATCTTACCTGAAGAAATCAGTTCATTGATAAGTTCTGTATGATGCAAAACTTCGAAGTGACCACCGAATTGTTTGTATTCATTTTTTAATGAATGAAAGCAATGTGGACAAGCTGTAACAATTTTCTGGACTTTATAATGATTTAAAGTCTCTATGTTTTCCATCATGAACATCTGTGTGAGATATTCGTTTCCAAGTCTTCTGGCAGTATCTCCATTGCATTTTTCCTGTGTACCGAGTATCCTGAAATCAACACCTGCCTTCTGCATAATTTTTGCAAACGACTGCGAAACTTTTTTGTACCTTTCATCGAATGAGCCGGCACAACCAACCCAGAAAAGATATTCGCAGTTTGAATCTTCAGCCATTGTTTTAACTTCGAGTCCATCAGCCCATTTTGCCCTGTCAGCTGAATTAAATGCCCAGGGACTAAAATTAGTTTCAAGACTTTTGAAAACATTATTTAATCCGGGTGGAAATTGTGATTCGGTCAAAACAAGATTTCTTCTCATATCAACAATGCTGTCGACATGTTCAATCATCACCGGACATTCCTGAACACAAGCCATACAAGTAGTGCATTGCCATAATACTTTGTCTTCAATGTAATCGTGGACTAAAGTTTTTTCAAATTCACTTCCTTCAGTAATTCCTTTGGCTAAAAGCGGAGCTTTATCTTTTGTCCTTCGTCTGATATTAACAATTATTTCTTTTGGGGAAAGCGATTTACCAACTGCATTTGCAGGACAAGCTTCCGTACATCTTCCGCATTCAGTACAGGAATATCCATCGAGAATTTGTTTCCACGAAAGTTGTTCAATATCTGCAGCTCCAAATGATTCAGCTTTTTCATCATCAAGATCTAATGGCTTGAGAGAATTTCTAATCGGATCCAGATTTGCAAAAAAAGTATTGGGAATTGATGTGAAAACGTGTAAATGTTTTGAATAAGGAAGGAAGTTCATAAATCCCAAAATTGTTAGAATATGCATCCACCAGAAAATTTCATTAAGTAGTTCAGGATTAGAAGATGTTTCATTAAAAAATATTGAGGCGAAGTAAGCAGAAATGGGACGTACTTCATTTTCATGCAGAATAAAATTATTAGCTGCAATGCCGGAAGTACTCTGAACGAACATTGACACAACTACGATCAAAATCAAAGTTAAAATTATTGTTGCATCGATCGATGCAGATTTATCAACTTTTAATCTCGGGATATTAAAAAAATATCTTCTTGCCAATGCAGTGATAACTGCAAGAACTACAAGAATACCGAAAAAATCCTGGGTGAAAGTTATTGCTGAATAAAAAGGTCCTAAAAATTGCAATGTAAAATCTGAATAGAATCCCTGTATTATTGCTTCAACCACTGCGAAAATAAAAAGCATAAATCCCCAAAAAATCAGGAAGTGCACTGTGCCTGCAACCGGATCTCTTAATAATTTTGATTGTCCGAAAGCAATTTTAATAACATTGTTAATTCTTCTTCCTACATCGCTAAACCTGTTATCTTTCTTTTTGGCAACTTTCATATAGAGCAAAAGATTCCTGCAGCTCCAGAAGAGAAAAGTTAAAGATAAAAGAAAAACTACAATGAAGATGAAATTTTTAATAGTCATCAGTAGATAAGTATTTCAAAACAATAACGCTTTTACTATGGAAGTCTTGGCTGCTTCTTTGAAACAGCAAAATAAATAGTGGCTGCGAAAAAAATTTTAATCACCATCCAGAACGTAAAGATTGCTGCGCCAACTTTAATTGCTTCTAAAAAATTGTGTAGATATGCTGAATAGAGATAAAGAGTACCGACATAAATTATTATCATTTCAGCAGCAAACATTGAGAGAATAACACTTAAATATTTTTGACTCTTTTCTGTTAAATATCCTACAAGATAAGCTGCGATTGGAAATGCTATCAGATAACCACCTGTCGGACCCAATAATCTTGCTATACCCATAGAACCATCTGATGTTTGAGCAAAAACAGGAAGCCCGATGATACCCATCAAAATATAAATTATCTGGCTGTACGCTCCATTCTTTGCACCCAGGAATGCACCTGCTAATAGAACCATCATAGATTGCAAAGTAAATGGAACTGGTTTAATCGGAATTGATACTTGTGCAGATATTGCTGTAAGAATTGAAAATGAAAAAATCCAAAATAATTCTGACTTACTTATTGTATTGATAAACTTAGAATGTTGTATAGTTTTTGAATTTGTGATCATGTAATCCTCAATTTTGATTTTTCATTAAATTTCAATTGTTTTAACTCTAATTAGTCAATTCCTTTTAAAGAATTGCATTTTCCATAAAAAAATGACGGCATTTTATTTTCAGCATCACAAAAAAAGATTTTGATTTAACATTTTTTATCGCAATTAAAACAAAATCTTTGTTGAACTTGGTTAAATATGCTGAATATCGTCAGAAAAGTCAATATTTTTAAAGAATTATTATATTTTAATTAAAAATATATATTTTTGATGTGTTTTGACGGTTTTTTAATTTACAGCTAAATAATAATAACCAGAAAATTTATCAAAATATGACTCAAAAACTTTTAGTCATACCTTCAATAGATATTAAAAACGGAAAATGTGTACGGGTTGTGCAAGGTATTCCGGAATTAGATTGCTATGAGTACAGTAATAACCCTGTTGAAATGGCTAAAATTTGGCGTGCAGAAAATGCAAAGATGATCCATGTAGTAGATTTCGATGGCGCATATGAATATCAAAAAAGAAATTTTGAGGTTGTTGAAGAGATTTGTTCATCTGTGGTTATCCCGGTTGAATTTGCAGGTGGAATTCGAAACCTAAATGATGCTGATGAAATTATGAAAACCGGAATCAGCAGACTTGCAATAAATACGCTGGCAATTGAAAACCGAAAAGAATTCCTTCGTGTATTTGAAAAATATGGTCCATCAAAAATTGTAATGTCACTAGACATTAAAGATGAAGAACTATTAATCAAAGGAAGAAGTACTCAAACCGGGATAAATTTCAGAACTTTCACAAAAGAAATGGTTGAAGTTGGAATAAACAGGTTTGTTGTTTGTGATATTACAAGAAATGGTACACAGTTGGGACCAAATATTTCTTTGTCAATTGAAATTGCAAAATTAACCGGAGCCAAAGTTACCCATTCCGGTGGAGTAAGAAATAAGGATGAGCTATTGGACATTCAAAAATTAATACCAATCGGAATTGATTCCGTAATAGTTGGAAGAGCACTTTATGAAAATAGATTTCCATGTCAGAAACTCTGGCGTGTAGCTGAATCAGGAATCTTTAATAACTGACAGAGGGCAAAATGTCGGAAGAAAACAAAAAAACTTTTCATAGCGGTTTCTGGGCTAATGTTTTTAATCCATCTACAGAAACCGATGAACTGATACATTATTTGCAATCGATTCCATTATTCAAAAACCTGACGGAGAAAGATGTTTCAAACTTGATTGGTGTAATGCATAACCGAAATTATCTGGCTGGTGAAAATATATTTAACCAGGGCGATCCGGGAATTGGTCTTTATATAATTCGTGAAGGAGAAGTAAAGATAAGTCGGGAGAATGATAAAGGTAATAAAATAATCTTAGCAGTTTTTAACAGAGGAGATTTTTTTGGTGAGCTTGCACTTATCGATAGTGAAAAGAGATCTGCATCTGCTATTGCTAAAATTGATTCCAAACTTTCTGTAATCTTCAAGCCTGATTTAGACGATTTTATTGACAAGTATCCCAAAAAAGGGATAAAAATTCTTAGAGGAATTACTGAAATTACAGCAGTCAGGTTAAGACTCTTAAACGAAGATTATTTTAGACTTCGAACAGAGGATAAAAAATAACAGAGGTGAAATATGGAACCCGATATCAAAAAAATTCTGGTGCCTATTGATTTTTCCGATTATTCCAAAAGTGCATTAAAGTATGCAGTTAATTTTTGTAAAAAATTTGATGCAGAATTAATCTTGATCTATGTAATTGAACCAGTAATCTATCCGCCTGATTTTAGTATGGGGCAAATAGCCATTCCATCAATTAACATTGAATGGGATGAACGGGCTAGGCAGGAATTAGATAAGCTTGCAAAAAGTGATATCATTAAAAACATCCCGATAAAAACCATAATCAAAACAGGAAAACCTTTTATTGAAATAATAGAAACTGCTGGAGAGATAGATGCCGATTTAATTATTATTGCTTCTCACGGTCACTCTGGTGTTGAACATATTCTTTTTGGAAGTACAGCTGAGAAAGTTGTAAGAAAAGCACCCTGCCCTGTTCTTACTTTACGTGAACCAAAAAAGGGATTTAAGTTTAAAGAAGAATTGAGGAAAGAAAAAGCAAAGTGAAATTGGATTAATTTTTCCTGTCTATTACGAAATCCACAAGTGCAGCAAGTGCAAGCTTGCTTTGTGAATCAGGAAGTCTACTTAAAGCTTCCGTGGCATTGTTCGAATAAGATCTTGCTTTTCCAATCGCATAATCTATTCCATTATTTTCCCGGACAAAATTAATTATTTCTTCCACATCAGGATTATCTTTTCCGTTCTTTATAATTTTCCTGATTTCTGCTGCTCTGTTTGAAGAAACCTGGTTTAAAGAATGGATTAATGGAAGTGTAATTTTTTTCTCTTTAATATCTCCACCTGCTCGTTTACCTGTAATTGAAAGACTTCCTTCATAATCAAGAATATCATCACGTATCTGGAATGAAATTCCAAGGTTCAACCCGAATTCTCTCATTGCAGAAATATATGCCTGGTTAGTTGTTGCACTCATTGCACCGACTGAACAACAGGTTTCAATTAATGAAGCAGTTTTATCTGAAATAACTCTTAAATAAGTTTCTTCATCAATATCAAGTTTCCGTGTTTTTTGTATTTGAAGCAGTTCGCCTTCCGACATTCTTTTAACTGTATTGGTTACAACTTCAAGGAAATCGTAATCCTTTCCTTCCATTGCAATCAATAATCCTCTTGAGAGAAGATAATCACCCATCAGCACAGCAACTTTATTTTTAAATACTTTGTTGATTGACCAGAACCCTCTTCTCTTATCAGCACTATCAACAACATCATCATGAACAAGCGTGGCAGTATGCAGAAGCTCTACCAAAACTGCTCCTCGATAGCTGCGATCATTTATTCCACCAGAAACTTTGGCTGAAAGTAAAACCAATAGTGGTCTGATCTTTTTCCCCTTCTGCCGGATAATATACCTTGTAACAAGATCAACGATTCCAACCCTGGATTTCAATGATTGTTTGAAAACTTCATTGAAAGATTCCAGTTCGTTTTTTATCGGCTGGGTTATTTCGGATAGATGACTTTTAATCAATTCTTTTTGAAGATATTCGTGAAATAAATATACTTATTTCGTATAAGAGAACCAATGGAACTGCGAGTATAAGTTGTGAAATCGGATCAGCACCTGGAGTAAGTACAGCCGCCAGAATAAGAATAATAATTATTGAATGCCTTCTGTACTTTTTCATAAATGCAGGAGTAAGAATGCCGAGTTTTGAAAGAAAGAATGAAACCATTGGTAGTTCAAATACAACACCAGCTGCAAGCATAACACTAATTATTATTGACATATATTCATCAATCGCAAATTCATTTTTGATCGCTTCTGAACCAAACTGTGATGCAAATTTCATCGTCAATGGAAGCATGAAGAAATATGCAAATGCAATACCGGCGAGAAAACAGAAAGTTGAAAAGAAAACAATCCAGAGAATATATTTTCGTTCACGTTTCTTTAATGCCGGAGCAATAAATCTCCACAACTGAAAAAAAATATTTGGAAGACTTGCAACTATACCTGTTACAATGGCAACCTGAACGTATAGAAAAAGCTGTCCAAATGGTTTCAGGTTTTGAAGTGTAGCTTTAGCATCTCTGGCTGGTTTAAGTAAAACTATTTCTACAAGCGGATCGATAAAAATCCAGGCAACAATAGTAAATAATAGAATACCAGCTAATGAATAAATTATTCGCCATCGAAGTTCTTCGATATGATCGAGAAATGACATTTCAACATCACCGGGACCCGGCTCTTCTTTGTTAACTAAAATAATTTCATCAGATTCCACGATGATTTAACTCACTGATTCTGTTATTTCCTGGTAAAGAGGAAATCCGGAACATAATTCTTTCACATCCTGCACCATGCTTTCCAGCTTCATTTCGTCTTCAATATTTTCGATGACTTTATTTATTAACTCAGCAATTTTTTTCATTTCATTTTCTTTCATTCCTCTTGTAGTAACGGCTGGTGTTCCGATTCGTATTCCGCTTGTAACAAATGGGCTTTTAGTATCGAACGGAACCATATTTTTATTAACTGTTATTCCTGCTTTCTCAAGTGCATTCTCAGCTTTTTTGCCCGAAACATTTTTGTTTGATAAATCTATCAGCATCAAATGGTTGTCTGTTCCGCCTGATACAACATCAAAACCAAATATCATTAATTCATTTGACAAAGTTTTTGCATTCTTAATAACCTGCTGAGCATAAGTTTTGAATCCATCATTCAATACTTCACCAAAGGCAATTGCTTTAGCTAAAATGATGTGCATTAATGGTCCACCTTGAATTCCCGGCATTACAGAACTGTCATAAAGTTCCGACATCATTTTTAATCTATCACCTTTCGGAGTTTTTAATCCAAATGGATTCTCTCTATCCTTTCCCATTAAAATAATTCCACCTCTTGGTCCGCGAAGAGTTTTATGAGTAGTTGATGTAACAATATCGCAATATGGTAACGGGTTATTGAGCAATCCTTTTGCAATCAATCCGGCAGGATGAGCCATATCGCACATTAAAAAAGTACCGGTTAGATCAGCTATGTCTCTTAATTTTTTGTAATCCCATTCACGTGAATATGCACTGCCACCTGCGATGATGACTTTTGGTTTTTCTTTCTTCGCAAGATCTTCGATGATATTATAATCGAGCAGCTTTGTATTTTTATTTAACTCGTATCCAATTGCCTGATATAGTTTTCCTGAAAAGTTTACAGGTGATCCGTGTGTTAAATGTCCGCCGTGAGCAAGACTCAATCCTAAAAACTTATCACCCGGCTTTATCAACGTCATCAGAACAGCCATATTCGCTTGTGATCCGCTGTGAGGTTGAACGTTTACATATTCTGCATCATAAATTTTTTTCAGCCTATCTCTTGCAAGATCTTCAGCCATATCAACAAATTCACATCCACCATAATATCTTTTGCCGGGATAACCTTCTGCATATTTATTCGTAAGCGGAGATCCGGCTGCTTCCATCACGGCCGGACTTACGAAATTTTCAGAAGCAATTAACTCGAGCTTATTCTGTTGTCTTTCAATTTCATTGTTTAGAATTTGAAATACTTCAGGATCATTTTTAAGAGAAGAATTCATGGCTAATATTACTTTTGTTTTTGATGACTTAATTTAATAAAAAAAGGTTCCTTGTTAAATAAGGAACCTGTAAATATAATCTGTAATGATTCTCACAACTTATGTTCAAAACATCAAATAGAGTTATTTGTTAATGGAAATTATTTTCTCATAGAATTGCTGTTTGATCACCTTTCATACCGGCTAAACCAGAGATCACCAAAACAGATGCCGAGATTTATCCTGAAAAAATTTTCTTTAAGTAAATTATCTTGTCTTGTTCCTCTTTCAGAATATTCAAATCCAAAATCTAATGTATTTGCGGTGCTCAGCGGTAATGCAAATCCTGCGAAGACAGAGATTTGATTTAATTCATGTCCTTTAAAAACATATTGTGACTTTTCATAGCTGAAACCGGTTCGTAAACTCATCTGTTCTAAAAAAGTACTTCCGGGTAAACGTTGTGGTTGGTATTCAAACCCGAAGCTCAACTTATGAACGTCGGTTAAATTCAATTCATTGATTCCACTCAATCTGAATTTTGTCCACGGCTGATAAAAATAATCGAGAGCTAAATTATAAGTGTTGGTAAACTCGATATGAAGGCCAGCATCAATGCGAACCGGAACATTCATTTCTGTACTTCCAATACCAAGTGTATCAACAATTGTTGAAGATTTAGTAATGTATGTTGTATCAGTCTTTAAGTTTCCAATAATATTTGCGCTTAAACTAAAACGGATTGCAGATATAGAACTTGAATCAAACAGTAATGCGATATTCGGTGTAATCAATCCTACAGTTGTACCAAAACCCGTTGGTCCGTAAGTTAAGGTATATTCGGATGGGAAGACAGATGGATCGTCAAATTCAACTTTAGAATAATAATTGATGTTTCCGAAATAATATTCCATAGTAGCACCAATAATAAAATCAATTGGAAGTTTATAACTTCCACCAAGAAAAAATTTTGATAATCCGCCTTTGCCCTGATAAGTGGCTGTATAATTACCTGTTGATGCATCCACAATTTTTTCCTGAACTTCATAATTAACCCTGCTGTAAGGTACAATTCCCATCGCAGCTCCAATTCCATTATCTACACTTACAGGAACTGCGAATGTAAATCCTTTAAAAATTCCATCGCCATAAAATTTGCTTTGAGTTGGATCGGAAAGCTTTATACCATCATAAGCAAAACTAAATTCAATTCTTGTTCTGGAAAGATTTGACCACGATGCAGGATTTAAAATTTCGATATAGTCGTTATTTAATATTGCCGAACCTGAATGTCCCATTGAAAGAGTTCTTGCTGAGTAACTATAAAAAACATCACCGAGTCCGTAGCGTGTGTATGTAGATGTATTTTGCGAATAACATAGAGTTGATAAAAATAAAAACACAAACAAAAAATATTTATAATTTTTAATCATCATAAAGTCTTTTTGATTGTATATGTAACCCGTAAACGGGGACGTTCAGCATTTTCTGAGAAATCACTTGCTTTCAACGCAAACAGATCCAAACCATTCAACTGGTTTCCCGGCTGGATTAAAAGTCCGTAATTCTGTTTCCTGCTTACCCAGGTTCGTACAAAAGTTGTGATATCACCAGAAAATTTATTATTACTTAAGGAAAGGAAAACAGGGCTGCCTTCTGAGTTTAATGAATCGGCAGACCTGAGATAATATACAAGAAGACTATTGTTAGAACTTGAACCTCTGATTGAATTAATTGTATCGGAAGTTAAAATCAGTTCAGCTTTATTAATAACTATTCCTAGAGGCAGTGCATCTATATCGAATGACAATCTGGATTTGATAGTTACACCGCTTTGAACACCCATTATTCCTGAAGGCAGTGTTGGAACAGGAGCATCGACAAGGCTAACATCGGCTGCGATAAATCCACTGATTGTATCGATGTAAACTCCGGGCTTTTCAATTACAACAGTAAGTTTTGCTGCTTGTGATGAAATAGGTGTCAGTGCCTGGAAACCTATCACTTTTGTCGAAGACATCGTTGGTTCGAGATAAATACCAAAGTTTTCTTCCACATTAATATCTGAGGAATTTTTCATCCAGCTTAAAACCAAACTTTCATCAATATCGAAAGAATATGATGTGTCATCAATCGAAAACTCTGAACTTATATCTGTCACATCATAATCAAGATTCGGAAGACTGTCGATTGTGAATGCAAGCGGTGACCATAAAGAATTTACTTTATGAACCGAGAAATTCATTGCAGCAAGTGTATCAGTATAAACATAACGGTTGCGTAGATCTATCCAGGCATCAGTTACATTAATACTATCATCAAGTACATCTTCCCTTAAAGTATCAGGCAAACCAAAAACAAATTTCATAAGAGTTGAAGCTTTGATGTCTTGATACCTGCCGACAAGAATCCAATCAGAATTCCCTAATGGGACAACTCTTTTTAAATAATTCGAATTCTGAACAATAGTATCGATAGATGAATCGAATGTTTTAACGATAATAAAATCACTTTCAATTTGAGTGATCCCGAGTGAAGAAGGTTCATCAGTGCAGGATAAAAACAGAATTGATAAGAAAAGCAGCAATAGCTGCAGGATAAAATGTATTTTCAAAAAGTAACTCCGCTAAATATCACCGAGAATAAAAGCACATGCTTTTAGTAAATTATCGGCAACAAAACTTGGTAAATTATTTTCCTTTTGCAAGATAGAAAAACTGTCCTCACCTTTCCCTGTTTTAACGAGAACTGTTTTTAGTCCAGCATTTTTACCACATCCGATATCAGAAACAGAATCTCCGATGAAATATGATTTAGTAATATCAACTTCAAATTCTGTTGCTGCTTCAAATACAAGTTTTGGTGATGGTTTTCTGCATTCACAATCTTCGGGTGTGCTGTAATCTGGATGAGCCGGGCAGTAATAGAATGCATCAATTTTTACCTTATGTTCCGCCAATAATGTATTAATTTTTTCGTTCACAGATTCAACGTCCCTATTTGTCATCAATCCTCGTGCAACACCTGATTGATTGGAGATCACAATCAATAGAAATCCATAATTTTTAAGTAATGAAAGTGCTGTTCCGGTTTCAGGGAATAGAAATAATTTTTCAGGATTGCTTATGTACCCAGGATCTACGTTCAGAGTACCGTCCCTGTCAAGAAAGATTGCATGGTTGGGCATTAATTTTCGTTAAGCATTGTATGATAAAGATCAATATATTTTTTAGCCGAGGAATGCCAGCTAAAATCTTCTTTCATTGCAGACTTTACTATCTTGTTCCAAACTTCCTTGTCACTATAACAATTTAAAGCACGCTTGATTTCCGCTAAAAACTCTTTTGCATCGTACTGCTTAAAAACAAATCCTGTTCCTTCTTTAGTTTTTTCATTAAATTTTTTAACTGTATCTGCAAGCCCTCCTGTTTCCCGAACAACAGGAATAGTTCCATAAGCAAGACTGTACATCTGGTTTAATCCGCAGGGCTCATATCTTGACGGCATAAGGAAGATATCGGAGCCGCCTTCTATAAGATGAGCAAGGTCATCATTGAATCCGAGATAACAGGCAAATTTGTCCGGATGTTTTCTTGCCATATTATCAAAAAAAGTATGATACTTTTTATCTCCGGTTCCAAGCATTATTAATTGAACATCAAGTTTTAGCAATTCGGGTAATATTTTTTCAACAAGGTCAATTCCTTTTGAATCATAAAGACGTGATATCAATCCGATAATTGGGATATCTTCATTAAACTCAAATCCGAACTTTTCTGCAAGTGCTTGTTTATTGACCACCTTTTGTTCAATATTTTTTATGGTATATTTTTTTGGCAGATGTTTATCTTTTTCAGGGTTCCAGACTTTTACATCGATACCATTTATAATTCCATACAGATCGTCTTTTCTTTTTGCCAGAACTTCTTTTAATCCTGAGCCGATTTTATCATCAGTTCTAATTTCATTAGCGTAAGTTTCACTAACAGTGTTAATCACATCGGCAAACATTAATCCGCTTTTCATGAAGTTAAGTTTTCCTTTGTGAATAATTCCTTTTTCAGAATTCAAACTTTCCGGTAACCCGGTTTTATGAAATGATGATTTCGGAAATTCTCCCTGGTAAGCAAGATTGTGAATTGTGAAAAGTGTTTTAAACTTGTCAAAATTTTCTTCATTCTTATAAATTGTTTTTAGATAAGCAGGAATGAGCCCGCATTGCCAGTCATTACAATGAATTATATCAGGTATCCAGCCTAATTTTATAACAAGTTCAAAAACAGCACGATTAAGTATTATAAATCTTTCATCGTTATCAGGATAATCTTTTCCTGTAATTGGATCGCTATACAAACTATTCCGCCTTCCAAAATATTCATGGTTATCTAGAAAATAAATCTGGACCCTTATCTTTTGACCGGGCAAAAAACAGGACTTTAGAGAAAAAATTACCTCCTTACCGCCAATATCTAACTTGATATCTTTAAGCCGTACCACTTCGTGTATTTTAAATTTCCTGTCATCAACAGCACCGTATTTTGGAACAACAATCCTCACTTCGTGTCCTAATTCAACAAGTGTTTGAGGCAATGCGGCTGAGACGTCTGCAAGCCCGCCCGTTTTAACAAAAGGAACAACTTCGGAGGTTACAAATAAGATTTTTAATCTTTTACTAGACATTTTCTTTGAAATTTATGGAATGAATAATGCAAAATTACTAAAAGGGGCATTCTTTAACAAAAAATACTCTCAAGTAAATTACAAGACACATAAGTTTACATTTGAAGAGTATGAAATTTATTCTTTAACCAATGCTATTATAGTTTTATATTATTGATGTATTTAAAACTTAATTAGTGTTGTATGATGAAAATGTTATTAATAATTTTATTTCTTTCTACGTTAATTCTGATTGGCTGTAGTGCTTCAACGGGCAGCCGTTACGAAACAAAAGAAGAAACAAAAACTGAAACCAACGAAGAAGTCAATCAAATAACTGACGAAGATTTTGACATCACACCTTATAAAACTGAGGTTGATATTGAAGCACCTCCTATCTCAACGGACAAGCTTCCTTCAGATGTTTGGTATGGATACCAGAATTCGACATCAGAATACGAAAAGCAAATAATCGGAACGGCTGATGGATTCAGAGTACAGGTTGTATCAACAGATGACATAGATGAAGCAAACCGTGT
The DNA here is from genome assembly GCA_025449775.1 of Ignavibacteriaceae bacterium. Lineage (GTDB taxonomy): Bacteria > Bacteroidota > Ignavibacteria > Ignavibacteriales > Ignavibacteriaceae > IGN2. Next base: position 947 of record JANWIS010000051.1, on the reverse strand, counting down.
TCGATCTGAAATTTATGAGAAAATATCCAGGAAAGAGGTTTATGTAGTTTTTGAACCGCCATTCTATAAAGTAAATGTTGGAGACTTTACAATAAAAAACGATGCCAACGATCTTAAATTTAAATTGAACCAGCTTGGATACACCGAGGCTAAAGTAGTTCAGGAAACTGTAAATCTCTTCGAGTAATGCTTAATCTGTTTTCTAATCCTACCGCAATTGTTACAGTAAACACAAATGGAAAAAATTTCAAAAGAGGAAGTGAGATGGCAGAAATTGGCTGTCTGTATAATCACTCCATCATTTGTGATGATGAAATTATCAAAGATATCACACCATCAGCTTCAATCAATAAATCTAAATTCGATTCTGTAATTGATCTTACCGGAAAAACAATTTTACCCGGATTGGTTGATTGCCACACTCACACCGTTTTTTCTGGTTCTCGTGCTGAAGAGTTCAGACTAAAGTTGAAAGGAATCACTTACGAAGAGATTGCAAAAAAAGGCGGTGGAATAAATACTACTGTTAAAGCAGTTCGTATGTCCAATTTCGAAGAGCTGGTAAACATTTGTAAACCGAGAATAGAAAATTTTATTTTCCAGGGAATTACTACTTTGGAAATTAAAAGCGGTTATGGGTTGGACTTTAAGAGTGAAAGAAAAATTCTGCAAGTAATTAATTTTTTGAATGAAATCTATCCGATTGAAATAATCCCAACTTTTCTTGGTGCACATACTTTTCCCTCTGAGTTTAAAGACAATCATCAAGCTTATATTGATGAAATAATAAACAAGATGCTACCTCATTTTGCAGAACAAAAGCTTGCTGAATTTTGTGACGGGTTTTGTGAATCAACTGCATTTTCTGCTGAAGAGATCAATATGATTTTTCATTCAGCTCAACAGAATGGTTTAAAGCTTAAACTTCATTCCGAACAATTCAATAC
>JANWIS010000050.1 GCA_025449775.1 Ignavibacteriaceae bacterium | reverse complement strand
TCCTGAAGAGTACGAATCATTTCCAACCCGGTTCGATCACCGACGTGAGCAAGCCGTGGATATTTATGACCACCAAAATTTCTTTGTAATATTCTACCATCTTTCGTTCTGTCGAATACAGCTCCCCATTCTTCAAGCTCCCGAACTCGTGCCGGAGCTTCTTTTGCATGGAGTTCTGCCATCCTCCAGTTATTTAAATATTGTCCGCCTCGCATAGTGTCTGTAAAATGTACTTTCCAGTTATCTCTCGAATCAACATTTGCAAGAGACGCAGCAATTCCTCCTTCAGCCATAACTGTATGAGCTTTACCAAGAAGTGATTTACAAATTAGTGCGACAGAAACTTTTTCTTTAGCAGCTTCTATTGCTGCACGTAAACCGGCACCTCCGGCACCGATAACTATTACATCAAATTCAAAACTATCGTATGTTGCCATTAAATAATTCTCCAGTCAGTCCAGATTCCCATTGAACACATTCTTACATATAGATCAGAAAATCCAACCCAAAAAAGACTGAGCCATGCAAAGAGCATATGTTTACGGTTGAAACATCCAATACAATTGTAAGCAGTTCGTCGGATTGGCGAACCTGATAATCGATCCTTAATTCCTCCAACCAAATGACGAAGAGAATGACAACCGAATGTATAGCTTCCAAGAAATACAACGTTCATGGCAAGCACAAGAGAACCAATTCCAATTCCAAAAGATGTATTTCCTGAATCAGGATCAATGAACCACAATGAAGTCCATACATCATACGATAAAATTATTATGAATATCAGAGCCAGGTATAAAAAATATCTGTGTATGTTTTGAATAATTAATGGAAAAGAATTTTCACCTCTGTAAAGTTTTCTCGGTTCGGAAACTGTGCAGGATGGAGGATCAGCCCAGAATGCTTTATAGTATGCACCGCGATAATAATAGCAAGTCAAACGAAATCCACCCGGCGCCCAAAGAATTAATAATGCAGGAGAGAATGGAAGTATCATCGGCCACCATTCCGGCATTGGTCCAAACCAACTGTGCGGTGAATTCCCGAAAATTTCAGGAGAGTAAAATGGAGATAGATATGATCCGAAAGAATAATGCTGACCTTGAAATGCAGCCCAGGTTGAGTAGCCAATAAAAGTTGATAAACCTAAAAAAACAAAAAGCGGCTGCAGCCACCACGTATCCTGACGCATTGTCCGACTAAAACTTTTGTTTAATGATAATTCCGGCTGAGCCATACTTACTCCCGATTTAATTACAGTATTAGAGCAACTCTTCTAAATTTAATTTTCTTGTAATTATAATTTAACAATGTTTTATTATGATGAGCAATAATAGTCTGCAATATAAAACTCTATTTAAAACTATTAAAAAGAATTTTATTCAAGAAAAAGAGGTTGGATATTAGTGTGGTAATTAAAAACGGATTCAGTGTTCAGTCCAATGAGTTTAATCTCCTGTCGGTATGATGTCCCGGTTTTCTACCATAAGTAAAACAGTTTTTTGAGGAGCTCTTGGTCTGTGCATTACGTTTTTGGTTATAGTAACACCCTGCCCGGGATTTAGTTCAATTGTTTTGTCTTCAAGGTCAATAAGAAATTTTCCTTCAAGAACAAAAAAGAATTCATCGTCGTTTTCGTGTTTGTGCCAATGATATTCACCTTCAACAATTCCGACCCGAACAACACTTCCGTTAACTTCAGTGAGAGTCTGGTTAAACCATTTGTCTTTATTTTCTTTTACCATCTTTGGAATATCAATAAGTTCAAAATGCTTGAATTTGATATCGAGGTTTGTTGTGTAGTTGTATTGCGTTGACATATTTCTATCCAAAAATTTATTATTTAATTAATTCTCTTTTTCCAGGTTCAGCAAAAACTGTTTTCGCCAGATTCCTCCACCGTAACCGACAAGCTTCCCGTCTTTTCCAATTACACGATGACAAGGAACCATGATTGAAATCCTGTTATCTCCATTTGCTTTTGCAACAGCTCTTATTGCTTTTGGATTTTTTAAAGCAACTGCCTGATCTTGATACGAACGAGTCGAGCCGTAAGGAATTCGCTGAAGTTCTTTCCAAACCTTCTGCTGAAATTCTGTGCCATTTAAAATTAATGGCAAATCAAAATCTTTTCTCTTTCCATCGAAATATTCTTTAAGCTGGTTGTCAAGCTCATTAAAATATTTATTTGTGCCGGGAACAAATTCTGCTTTCAAAAGTTTTTTCAAACGCTTGATCTGAGTTTCTATCATTCTTCTGTCAACAAACTCGAGCAAGCAAATTCCTTCGTCAGTTGCTCCGGCAAGCATCGGACCGAGAGGAGTTAAAATCCTTGTAACAGAAATGATATTTTTATTTTTGCTCTTCGATGGTGAAAATCCTGTTGTCTTTTTAAATGATTCCGTAAAAGCGCTCAGCGATTCATAACCGGTATCGTAAGCAGAATCAATTACTTTTTCACCGTGCTTAATTCTTCCGAACGCTGAATTAACCCGTAGTAATCTTAAGTACGATTGAAATGTCATCCCGTGATTTTTTTTAAACCATCGTCTAATCCTTGCGGGATCGATATTTCTTTTTCTCAGATCATAGTCTTTTAGTTTTAGTCCGCCATTAGCAGATTGTCTTTCATCAATTTCTTTGAGAAGACTTTTCAGCCAAACGGGAGCTTCACCATTTTTCTGCAACGGTCTGCATTTTTTACAAGGTCGATAACCATATTGAAGTGCTTCTTTTACAGAAGGGAAGTAATCTACATTTTCTTTTTTCGGTTTTCGGGCTGTGCATGTCGGTCTGCAGAATATTCCTGTGGATTTTACTCCGACAAAAAATATTCCCTCAAAGCTGCTATCCTTGTTCAACAATGCTTTGTACATTGTATTTTCGGTTGGCAATAATATTTGATCCATGATTTCTAGCTTCATTCTAATTATTTAGGCCAAACATACATTGTGGTTAATACTTTCACAACCGAAAAATGAACAAGTAATTTCTCGTTTATAGTTTGAAAGAGTCATTTGCTTGACAATCATTTTCATTTCATTTAAGTTATCTGTAGTTAAATCTTTCTGGCAGTTAATCATCATCAATTTTTAATTTAATCAATCAGATTTTGGGATGGATTGATTTAACCAAAAAAATTCCAAAATAATTTCTTAACAAATTCATATCGGAGGCTATATGAAAAAGGTTCTCTCATTCATTTTAATTGCGTTCATGTTTGTATTCTTTGCGTGTTCATCTTCGTATGGTCAGGATCCTGTAAAAGTTAACCCGAAGGTTTATAAATTTTTATTTGAGAACGATCGAGTTAGAGTATTTGAAATCAGTTTTGAAGCAGGAGAAGAAATTGGTGTTCATTCTCATCCTGATCACGTGGTTTATGTTATGACTGATGGTAAACTTGCTATTACAGAAGTTGATAAAGAACCTATGGAAGCAGATTTAAAAGCCGGTCAGGTGATGTATTTGCCAGCACAGACCCATTCTGCTATAAACATTGGTGAAACTCAGATTAAAGCTGTAGTTGTTGAAATCAAAGACTAATTGACTGAATTTTTTCTTTTGTAATTTAATATGCCGGAACCATCCGGCATTTTTTTAAATACTTTTTATTTTATGACGGCTTAATATTCTGATTGACTTTAAAAAAATTAGTTGGATCATACTTCTTTTTGATTCTTGCTAATCTTTTATAATTATGCTTGTACGTAGCCTGAACACGTTCTTCACCTTCATCCATCATAAAATTAACATATGCTCCTCCTGCAGAATATGGATGTGTTGCATCAAAGTAATCTTTCGTCCATTTAGTAATTTTTTCTTTGTTAGCTGGATCTGGATCGACTCCAACGATAACTCCGGCCCAAACAGCATCACGGTATGCCCAGGGTGTGTCGCTCTTTCCAACTTTTGCGGCAGCCCCATCTATCGGGTATAAATGCATTGTAGAAAGTGGTGTCGGCATAGCGTTTCCGTATTTAATGTGAGCATCGATTGCTTCATCACTTAATTTTTTTACAAAATCGGCTCTCCAGTACCATTGTAAACCGGAAATATAAAGCGGGTCGAACATACTTTGTAAAAATGGGTAGGGTAACTGACCAACAAGGTCGAGTGCAGATTTAAGAAAGGATCTAATAGGCTGAAATATTTTTTCGGCTTTCTTCATATCCCCTGAATAAGCCCAAACAATTCCACACATTTTTTTATTGTGAAGATGTTCCGGAAATGGTGGTCCGGGCGGTACAGATAGAAAAGCAAAAAACCCTGTTAATTCTTGTGGAACTTTAACAATAAAATCACGATACCATTGCATTACCTGTTTTGCTTGATTGATTTCATATAGCATTGGTCCTGCATAAACAAATTTCACCGGGTGCAGTTTAAAAACAAATGAAGTTATAACTCCAAAATTTCCTCCTCCGCCACGAACAGCCCAGTATAGATCAGGATTCTGTTTTGAATTAGCTGTAACAAAACTTCCATCAGCAAGTACAATATCAACTTCAAGTATGTTGTCGATTGTTAATCCAAAATTTCTTGATAGATGACCAACTCCTCCTCCAAGTGCAAGTCCGCCAACACCAGTAGTAGAAATAATTCCGGCTGGCGTTGCCAATCCAAAAGCATGTGTTGCATGATCAACGTCACCCCAAGTACAACCTCCTCCAACACGAACTGTTTTTTTCTTTGGATTGACGTGAGTGTATTTTATCAAAGAAAGATCTATCACTAATCCGTTATCACAAATACCTAATCCTCCTGCGTTGTGTCCGCCGCCTCTGATAGAAGTTAATAATTTATTATCACGCCCAAAATTTACTGCTGTAATTACATCAGCAACATCAACACACTTTGCTATAAATCTCGGTCGGCGGTCAATCATTCCATTATAAACTTTCCGTGCATTTTCATAACCCCCATCGCCCGGTTGAATTAATTCTCCCCTGAGTGAATTTTTAAAATTATCGATGAGAGATTGTTCCATAAAGTTTGACCTTTCTTTATTGAATGTAAGTGTGAATTAATTTAATTGGTTTTTTTCCCATTAAAGAATGAGTTCAACTGGAAATCAGAGTTTATTAAAATTTTTCAATCAACACACCCATTTTACCCATCTGTGAATCTTTGATCGCCTGCATTATCTGTGTGTGATTGTTCATCACGAACGGACCATAAGAAACAACTTCTTCACCAATCGGTTCACCAGCAAGCAAAATTGCTCTGGAAGGTTGAATCGATTTTATTTTAATTTCATCACCATCATTATTAAACCAGACAAAGTCTTTGGAAGTCACTTCTTCATTATTAATTTGTAATTGTCCATTAAGAACGTAGATAAGTGAATTTTGTTTTGACGGAATTTCAAATTCAAGTTCACTGTCCTTTTCAAAATCCATTCGCAGAGTTGTAACAGGAGTAAAAGTCTCAACAACTCCTTTCAGGTCTTTAAATTTTCCTGAGACAACAGCCACCTGAACTTTTTTATCTTCTGAAATGAAAGTTGGTGTCTCATCTTTTGTAATAGGTTTATAAAACGGCTGCTCCATTTTATTTTTTGCAGGAACATTCAGCCAGAATTGAATTATTTCGAAATCACCACCGAGCTCTGCAAGTTCTTTATATGGTCTTTCGCTGTGAGTTATTCCTAAACCAGAAAACATCCACTGAGTTCCGCCTTCCATTACAATACTACTGTGTCCTCTTGAATCCTGGTGATGAACTCCTCCTTTGAAAACCAATGTTACAGGTGAAAAACCTCTGTGCGGATGAGGACCAACTCCGGCTTCATTTTGTTTTTGATTTCCTTTCAACCTGTCGTCCCAGTGATGTATTAATAAAAACGGATCAAGCTGATCAATAAATTGATTTGGCAATGGCTGCTCGAGAATAATTCCTCCCATATCAACCTTCTGGCTTTTAATTATTTTTTTTATTGATTTCATTCTTTAATTCTCCGAAACATTTTTTAATAAGCCGTTAAGTACTGATTCTCTTTCACCAATTTGCTGACGCCACATTGCATAATACAGTCCTTTTAATTCCAGCATTTCCTCGTGAGTACCTGATTCCACAATTCTTCCTCTTTCAAGAACATTAATTTTATCTGCGTGCATTACTGTTGACAACCTGTGAGCAATCATTATTGTAATCAAATCTTTTCTCAGTGAAACTTCCCTGATCGTTTTGCTAATTTCTTCTTCTGTTAAAGAGTCAAGCGAAGAAGTTGCTTCATCAAAAACAAGCAGGTGAGGTTTTCTTAGTAATGCTCTTGCAATTGAAAGTCTTTGCTTTTCTCCGCCGCTGACTTTAATTCCTCCTTCACCGATCATTGTATCTAGTCCTTTCCCGGCTCTTTCAAGCAGCGATTGTGCAGCCGCTTTATGCAAAACATCGATACATTCTTCATCTGTTGCAGCCGGACTTACAAACAGTAAATTTTCTTTTATAGTTCCTGAAAAAAGCTGAGTATCCTGTGTAACGAATCCAATCTTTTCTCTTAGTTCATTAAAATCAATTTCGTTTCCGGGAATTCCGTTATAATAAATTGTTCCTTCCTGCGATGTGTAGAGTCCGACAAGCAGTTTCACCAAAGTTGTTTTACCGGAACCTGACGGACCAACAAATGCAATGGTTTCACCTTCTTCCACTTTAAATGATATTCCATTTATTGCATGTAGGTTTGCAGTTTGATGACGGAATTTAACATCATCAAACTCCACAGATTTTATTTCAGAAATTTTCTG
>JANWIS010000049.1 GCA_025449775.1 Ignavibacteriaceae bacterium | reverse complement strand
TGGAGTAAGAATTAATTCCTATCCTGTGAACTTTCCCCGATTATAGATATATTTTGAATGAAAAATTCTCAAAGAAATGCCCTCAATTAATATTCTCTTCATAGGCGACATCATTGGAAAACCGGGAATGGATCTTGTCCAAACCTGGCTTCCCGGATTAATTCAAAAACACAAAGCAGATTTTGTAATTGCAAACGGAGAAAATGCTTCGGATGGAAAAGGTTGCACAGATAAAGAAGGTAACCAGCTTTTTGAATTAGGAGTTCACGTTCTTACCGGTGGAAATCATACGTGGGATAAACATTTGTCACAGGATTATCTGAGAAGAGAACCGAGAGCATTACGTCCGTTAAATTATCCGAAAGGAACTTACGGTAATGGTTATATTATTGCTGAAACAAAAAAAGGAAAAGTTGCTGTATTAAATCTTCAGGGGCGAACTTTTATGGCAGCAATTGATTGTCCTTTTAGAACTGCCGATTGGGTATTGCCAAAGTTTGAATCGGAAACAAAAGTAATTATTGTTGATTTCCATGCCGAAGCAACTGCAGAAAAAATTGCGATGTCACATTACATTGACGGAAGAGTTAGTGCATTAATTGGAACTCACACACACATTCAAACATCAGATGAAAGAATTTTACCAAAAGGTACCGGATTTATAACTGATGTCGGAATGTCCGGTCCGTATGAATCTGTTATTGGAATGAAAGTTCAGGCAGCAGTGAACAGATTTTTATATCAGACACCGCAAAAGTATGAATCAGCAACAAACGATGTTCATCTCTGCGGAGTTTTTTTGAAAGTTGATACAGCTTCAGGAAAAACTATTCACATTGAGAGAATTTTGTTCCCCGATTTTATCAAATCACAGGAAACTGTTACATGATTAATGCTCCATTGCCAAGAATTGATCTTGATGATGAGCTCCGGAATTATTTGCTTGAATACTGCCGGCTGAAACCCGGTGAAACCTGGAACGATCCTGAAAAAAAACATAAAGTTGCCTGCCTTGGTGTTGAAGATAATCAACAAATAAAAAAAATATTTGAAGGAAGAAAAGCAAGTCTCGCAATTCACGATCCACCTTATAACTTCATCGCATTTGAAAAAAAGAAACTCGAGAAATTTATTAGCTGGTGTAAAGTTTGGATTAAGCTGACTAATGAACTGCTTGATGAGAATTCATCCTTATATGTATGGCTTGGTGCAGATCAGAACTCACACTTTCAACCGCTTCCACAGTTTATGCAGATGATGGAAGATTCCGGTTTTGAATCTAAAAGTTTTGTTACGGTGAGAAACCAGAGAGGTTACGGAACACAAAAAAACTGGATGGCGATACGTCAGGAACTTCTTTTTTATACGAAAGGGAATCCAAAATTTTACGTGGAAGCTGACTACACAGATATTCCAAAAATTCTTAAAGGTTACTACAAAACAGTCAATGGTAAAGAAACAGATAACTTCGAACGAAGTAAATCTGAATTTATTCGTGCAGGAAATGTTTGGGTTGATATACAGCAAGTGTTTTACAGGATGGAAGAAAATGTAAACGGATGTTTTGCACAAAAACCTTTAACTTCGATTCAGCGGATTGTAAATGCAAGCAGTGCTAAAAATGATCTTGTCATAGATTTCTTTTCTCATTCAGGAACTACATTGCTTGCTTGTGAACAGCTTGAACGGAGATGTATAACAATCGATATCGACTCTGTATTTTGTGAAATAACTATAAGAAGGCTCGAACAATTTCGAAATAAAAAATTAACCGGCTGGCAGAATTCTAATCCTTTTTATCAGGAAATTCTGAATGATAAAAAAATAAAAAAATATTTGTCGGATAAATATGAAATCAAAATCCAGGAAGAAAAAGTTACAAGCTAGAATATGATTATCATTGACGGTAAAAAAATAGCACAGGAAATCAGATCAGAATTAAAGGCTGAAATAGATAAAATAAAATTATCCGGGAAGGACGTTCCGGGTTTAGCTGCAATTCTTGTTGGAGATAATCCGGCTTCAGAAAGTTATGTAAAAGGAAAAGCTAAAGCCTGTGAAGAAGTTGGAATGAGAGCAGTTACTGAAAGACATCCGGCTGATATGAAAGAAGGATCACTACTTGAATTGATTGAATCGTACAATCAAAATAAAAAATTCCACGGCATACTTGTTCAGCTTCCTTTACCGAAACATATTGATGAAGATAAAGTGATTGAAGCGGTTACTCCAAAAAAGGATGTTGATGGATTTCATCCGGTAAGTGTTGGAAATCTTGTGATTGGTAAACCGGCTTTTCGTTCATGCACGCCTGCCGGAATACAGGAACTGCTTATCAGATATAAAATTGAAACTAAAGGAAAACATCTTGTTGTATTGGGGAGAAGTAATATTGTAGGAAAGCCGATCGCAAATATTATGCTTCAGAAAAAAGAATTTGCAAATTCAATAGTAACAGTCTGCCATTCTGCTGCGCCTGATGTTTCTTATTTTACAAAGCAAGCAGATATATTAATTGCGGCAATCGGTTCTCCAAAATTTGTGAAAGGAAATATGGTTAAAGAAGGAGTTGTTGTGATTGATGTTGGAATAAATCGTATGGAAGATAAATCTTCAACGAAAGGATATTATCTGATTGGTGATGTTGACTTTGATGAAGTTGCAAAAAAATCTTCTTATATTACTCCTGTCCCAGGTGGAGTTGGACCAATGACTGTAGCAATGCTTTTGAAAAATACTTATGAAGGTTACATTAAATATGGAGAATAAAATGGATCATAAAAAACCAGATGAAGATGTATCACCTGAATTTCTTGAGAAAGTTTTAAAAGACTTTTACTGTTACGGAGATTCCTGCAAAGGCTGGGAGACAAATGTAATCACTCAGCCGAAGACTGTGAAAAGTATTGTTGATGTTGGTGCATCAAGAATAGCTGCAGGAAAGGGCATTGGCAACTCTTTAAAAGATAAAAATATCGCTTCCAAAATTGACCACACGATGTTAAAGCCCGATGCAACTCCGGACGAAATAAAAGAACTTTGTGAAGAAGCGAGAAAATTTCATTTCGCATCTGTATGTGTTAATCCTGGCTATGTTTCATTATGCTCATCTTTATTGAAAGGAACCGATGTAAGAGTCTGTACTGTTGTTGGATTTCCTCTTGGCGCAAATACAACCGAAGTAAAAAAGTTTGAAACAGAACAGGCATTAAAAAACGGTGCAACAGAAATTGATATGGTAATAAATGTTGGGAGATTAAAAGCAGGAGATTATGAATATGTTGAAAATGATATGACCGAAGTAGTCCAGAAAGTAAAAAGCAGCGGTGCATTAGTTAAAGTAATTATTGAAACAGCATTACTGAGTGATGAAGAAAAAGTAAAAGCCTGTATCCTCTGTAAAAAAGTTGGCGCTGATTTTGTAAAAACTTCCACTGGTTTTAGTAAAGGAGGAGCAACTGTTGGTGATGTTGCATTGATGAAATATGTAGTTGGAAACACAATCGGAGTTAAAGCTTCAGGTGGTATAAGATCTAAAGAAGAAGCTGAAGCAATGATTGCTTCAGGAGCTGATAGAATTGGTGCAAGTGCAAGTGTTAAAATTGTTGCAGGCGAAAAAACAGAGTCAAATTATTAATAATTGAAATGGTACTTGATATCATCATCACAAAAACTAATGATGGTTATACTGCAGAAATTCCATCTCTGAATGGTTGTGAAAGCTGGGCTTCCGATGAAGACACAGTCCTTTCAAAAATTCTGGAGATGGCATCATTTTATCTCAAAACTGATATACAAAAGTTTAAACTTGATAAAGCAAGAAAAGTAGAAAACCACTCAATCTATAAACTTGTCTTTAATAAAAGTGTCTGACATATACTTCAGGACTGAAAAAAGAATTGAAAAAATAAAATGGGTTCTGAGCAAACGTCAGCCTTCGCTTCATGTTGTCTTGGAAAATATTCACGATCCGCATAATGTTAGTGCAATTTTAAGAACCTGTGATGCTGCCGGTGTTCCGAAAGTATCGTTGGTTTATAATGTTGAAAAATTTCCAAAGATTGGAAAGAAATCATCTGCATCTGCTTATAAATGGATTGAAAGAGCAAAATATAAATCCATTGAGGAATGCTATGATCAATTGAGAAAAGAAAAATTTAAGATTTATGCTTCTTCATTGGATCCGGATTCAAAAAATGTTTACAAACTGGATTTTACAAAAAAGTCTGCTATCATTTTTGGTAATGAGCACAGGGGAATTACAAAAGAAGCTGATGAACTTGCGGATGAAAAATTTTTTATTCCGATGTTTGGAATGGTTCAGAGCCTCAATGTTTCGGTTTCCGCAGCAATTACAATTTACGAAGCATTAAGACAGAGAAGTTTAAAAGGTTTATATGTAAAAAGTGAACAGCCATTAAAGGAATTAAAAAAACTAATCGATGAATGGGCAAAAAAATAATTTTATCTGTTGATAAGTGATTCAAACTTTTTCTAAAATAAATCGTGTTTCCGGAACATTAACTCTTCCCGGCGATAAATCCATAGCTCATCGTGCATTATTGATTTCATCACTCGCTGATGGAAAATCAGTCATTTCAAATCTTCCGAATAGTGATGATCTAAATTCAACTATTAAATGCCTTGAATCATTGGGAATAAAAGTTGAAAAAAAATCTGATGCAGCTTTTGTCTATGGTAAAGGTTTCAAAGGTTACTATCCGCCAAATAAATCTTTAAATGCTGGAAATTCAGGAACCACGGCAAGACTTCTTGCAGGAATACTTTCAGCACAAAACTTTGAATCAATTATTGAAGGTGATAAATCTCTTTCTTCCAGACCAATGAAGCGGATTATTGAACCACTTATGTTAATGGGCTGTAACATCAAAGGTGAAAATGATGAAAAACTTCCATTACAAATTTATCCGGTAGAAAAAATATCTGCTATAAAATATAATTTGCCTGTACCGAGTGCACAAATTAAAAGTTCCATTCTGTTAGCAGGATTGCATTCAGAAGATGAATCTTCAGTGATCGAAGTAAAGCAATCAAGAAACCACACCGAAAATTTATTAGGATTAAAAGTGGTGAATGATGATGATAAGATTATTTCAACTGTTTCAAAGAAAAACTATCCTGTTCCAAATGAATATTTTATTCCAGGCGATATTTCGACCGCAATGTTCTTTGTAGTTCTTGCACTGCTAACTCAAAACTCTGAACTGAATATCAAAAATATTTCTCTAAATCCAACTAGGACAATAGCTTTGAATTTGCTAATGAAGATGGGTGGAAATATTGAAGTCGATTTAAAAGGCGAATCTAACAATGAACCTTATGGAGATTTGATAGTTAAATCAAGCAAGCTGTCAAATGTAAAAATAGATACTGAATCTATACCATTAATCATAGATGAAATTCCAATATTGTCAGTTGCTGGAATTTTTAGTGAAGGATTTTTTGAAATAAAAAGTGCATCTGAGTTGCGAGTGAAAGAATCAGATAGAATTAAATCACTCGCAACAAACTTTTCAATTATTGGTTTGGATGTTGAAGAATTTTCAGACGGATTCAGGATTTCAGGTGGTATAAAATATTCAGGAAAACCATTTCAAAGTTTTGGAGATCATCGGGTTGCAATGACATTCGCGATTCTTTCATTGCTTCTTGAGAAAGGTGGAAAAGTTGATGGTTTTGAGTCGGTCAGAATATCAAATCCTGATTTTATCACTCAGGTTGCTTCAATCAGCAATTAAATTTTAATAACCTGGTGTTCAAATTTATTGATCTCTAGTTCATCAAATAATTTTTTAATGAACTCATCACCGTATTTGTTAACAAAATAAATAAAATTGATTTCGCGTTCCTGTAAATTTGAATTTGGGAACAGGTTTACGGCTGCACGATCAATTTGTCTTAATGTAACTTCATACTTTTTCTGTTGTGCTTTTTCAGCTTTTGATTTCAGCTCATTAATTGAGCTGAATATTTTATCTCTGTAACGGTTGCTGGAATCGGCTATTGTTTTATCGAGATAAAATAATTTTTCTTTTAACTGATCAAATGCTTCCTCCACCTGGTTGGATATTCCAGCAAACAGTTCGTCGATTGAACTTTCATCTACAGAATTAATTATTTTTTTCTTTACACCTTCCACATCTATAAAAATGTCTTTTACATCAACTGAGTATTTTTCTAGAGAATTTGATATCGCATTTTCTAAAATTGTCACTGATGATCTGGGATATATTATCGGAGATGTGATATTGTAAAATTCATACAATGGTTTTATTTGTGCAAAGTATGCTATTTCACTTGGACCACCGACATAAAATGCAGTTGGAAGTAAATAATCCTGGCAGATAGGTCTGAGTAATACATTCGGGCTGAATTTTTCAGGTTCATTTTCAAGAATTTCCAACAGTTGTTCCTGTGTAAAACTTTTTCTTTTCCTTCTAAGCCTGTATTCGTTTTCTACAGGTTCAATCGAATGTCTTCCATCATCAATTCTTAAAAATAAGTTTACGGGTTTAACTTTTACCTGAGCATGATATAGTTCTTCCAAAGTTGCACTTACGTGAACCAGTTTTTCTGTGTGTATCCTGAAATCAGTAATTTCTTTTTTGAAGACGGGCTTTAACAATTTTTTTATTTCTATATCCTGAGGATCCAATATTACCAACCCATATTCATCAAAGTAAGAAAAGATAAGCTGGCTGAATGCTTGTTTAAAAGTAATTCCACCAGAGTATTGTGATTTAAGATGATCGAGAAGCTGAGATTTAAATTCAGTTTCTTTTAAACTGTTGCTTACCTTCTTATAAAATTCATTTAATGAATCATCAAACCTGATAAAGCCGACACTCTGTTTTGACTCATCTTCCTCAATCTCTTCTTTGTAGCCGATATTAATAAGTGAATTTCCATCATCAATAATTTTAATTGATCTTACTTCATTGAAATCATGATCATCAGCTTCAAGCCAGAAAACGGGAACAAAATTGTAGTCATCATATCTTTCCGACAAAGACCGGGTTAGCTTGATAGTTGTAAAAATTTTATAAAAAGTATAAAGTGGTCCGCCAAATATTCCCAGCTGTTGACCTGTAACAACTGCCAGAGTTTTTTTATCCGAAAGTTTTTTTATGTTCTTCAAGGTAAGGTCGGATGGTTTGAACTGCGAATATTGTTTTGTCAGAATTGAACTAATATCGGGAGATAAATTTTGTCTGTTCTCTGAAATGTTCTTAAATATTTTAATAAAATTTTCTTTATTGCGGAAATCATTGGCATAAAAGTCAGAAACATTTTCAAACTCATATAAATAATCCAGGAAAAGGTTTTGATGTCCTGGTATATCACTAAAATTAATATACATTTCCTCCTCGGTAAATGATTTGGCGAGATTATTTTTCGAAAGATACTGCTTTTAATGACTATTTTAAAAAGTGAAATCTTTCAGGTTATAAACCATTTGCCTATTTTTAATTCTGTGATTAACAATTTCGTTTTAACTCTTGGAAATTAATTTTCTTAACCATTTAACACTGCAAAGAGCCGGTAATGCACTTAAGATTATCAGCTCTTTTTACGTTTCCAGATTTTTAGGTAAATCTGTTGTATGGGGAATGCCTGTATCATACTCAATTGAACCAACAAATCATTGCAACCTTCAGTGTCCTGAATGTCCATCAGGACTTGGCACATTAACTCGTCCTTTAGGTTTATTAAAGTTTGATGATTTTAAAAAACTAATTGATGAAATTAAAGGAACCGCATTTTATATCCAGCTTTTTTTCCAGGGTGAACCATACATTAATAAGCAGCTTCCAAGGATGATTAGCTATGCACAGTCGCACAATATTTATATCGCCATCAGCACAAACGGACACTTTGTTAATGAAAACAATGTTGATTTGATTCTTGACAATGCACCTGATAAGCTGATTTTTTCTGTTGACGGACTTGATGAAGAAAGTTATCAGACTTATCGGATTGGCGGAACATTTAAACAAGCCGATGAAGGATTAAGATCTCTTATCAGAAGAAAAAAAGAAAGAAAGCTGAAAAAACCTTTTATTGAGTTTCAATTTATCGTGATGAAACAAAATGAACATCAGATTGATGAAGTAAGAAAGTATTGCAAAGAAGTTGGAGTTGATAAAGTTGTTTTTAAAACGATGCAAATATCTTCATATGAAAATGCAGTTAAGTTTTTACCTCAAAATAAGAAATACAAAAGATATGTTGTTGAGAATGAATCTTTTTCAATGAAAAACAAAATTGGCAATCATTGTTTTGCTTTATGGAGAACATCAGTTATTACTTGGGATGGAAGAGTTGTCCCTTGCTGTTTTGATAAAGATGCACTGAACGAGATTGGAAAAATCAATGGGAAATCCTTCAAAGATATATGGAGTTCAGAAAAATATTCCCAATTCAGAAATAAGATACTTTCAAATAGAAAAGGTGTTTCGATGTGCACAAATTGCACTGAAGGTTTAAAGGTTAATATTTTCGAAATTGAACAATAAAAATATTATGATCACCGTAAAGTCAAATACGATTGTTTCAAGAATAAAGACATATAAGAAGAGTTCTCTTATAATTGCAGTCAAGCTTATAATCTCCGCTGGATTACTTTTTTATCTAATAAATACTTTGGAATATGATCAGATTATTCTGGCTCTAAAAAACGTTAATATATTATTGCTTGGATTAGTTGTCTTTCTCAGTGTCTTTAATATTTACTTTCAATATGCTAAATGGAAACTAACTTGTAGAGAAGTTCTTAGTGAGACTGACAAATCAAAAGTTTTCCGTTCATTGTTTTATGGATTTTCAGCAGGAATAATAACACCATTGAGAGTCGGTGAGTACTTTGGAAGAGGAATTGAGTTCAAAGATAAATCATTGCTGCAAGTGACAATTGCAACACTTGTGGATAAATTTTTCCCATTATTAATTGTCGTATTCTTTGGGTCAGTATCAAGTCTCATCTATATCTATTATTATTATAATGTCTCTGAACATCTAATTTTATCTTTATTTATTCTTCTATTTACGCTTTTCTATTTATTTTTTTTCATAATCAAAAGTAAAAAGTTTTGGAACAGCGTTATTTTTTCGAAGATAAATTCTTCAGAAAGTATAAAAACTTTTTTTGATAAACTGAAAATATTTGAAAACCTTGATAAGAAATATTTTAATAAAATGAGCTTGATATCAATTTTATTTTATCTATGCTATTTGGTCCAGTACGTATTTCTCGTATCAGCTTTTTCCGGTCACTTCGACTTATTGAGTTATTTCTGGGCTGCAAATCTTATTATGTTTGTTAAAACTATGATTCCTCCTATTTCCATTGGTGAACTTGGCATCAGGGAAGGAGCTTCAGTTTATTTTTTAACACAGATGGGTGAGAGTGCATCAGTCGGATTTAATTCTTCGATCATGCTATTTATTATCAATCTTTTGGTTCCTGCACTAATTGGGGCGGTGATGTTCCTGAGAAAAAATGGCAATTGATATTTCCTCCACTACAGCCTTTATACTTGCCGGATTCTTATTTTTTTTATCACACTATCTTTTCTTCCTGGTAAGAATTTTAAATGGACTGAAAAAATTAAAGCCAGCCATTAATAATAACGTGCCTGATGATTTCGTTTCTATTATTATTCCATTTCGGAATGAAGAAGAGAATCTTGTAGAAAACCTGAAATCAATTGAAAACCTGTCTTATCCTTCAGAAAAATTTGAAGTGATTTATATTGATGATTCATCAGAAGACCAATCAGTAGAATTATTTAAAAAAAATGTTACAAAGGCTAACATAAAAATTTTGAGTGTACCTGATACCTATTCACAAAATGCACATAAGAAAAGAGCAGTGAGATATGGAATTGAAAATGCTAACGGTAAAATAATTGTTACTACTGATGCAGATTGTTTTTATGAGAAAAATTGGTTGAGTTCACTTCTAAAATATTTTGATTCTAAAACAGGTTTTATTTCTGCACCGGTTGAGTTTAAAAATGGAATTAGTTTATTTGCTGAATTCCAGAAGCTAGAGTTTACAGGTTTGGTGCTTTGTGGTGCCGGACTGATAGGATCTGATCATCCAATTATTTGCAATGCAGCTAATATTGCTTACAGGAAAAATGTGTTTGATGAAGTCGGTGGTTTTAAAGATCAAATGAACTTATCTTCAGGAGACGATGAACTGCTTATGCAAAAAATTGCAAAAGATTCCAGCTTCACAGTGAAATTTTGTATTGATAAAAGCTCTATTGTTAAAACAAATTCTAACAAGACATTGAAGGATTTTTTTCATCAAAGAAAGAGATGGGCAAGCAAAGGTTTATTTTATAGCAATAAAAGTTTAGTTCTTAAGCTTATCCTAATTTATTTATTATATCTTGGATTAATTGCTCAATTAATCCTTTCGTACTTTTTACATCCAATCTTCATTCTTTCTTTTATTTTTTCAATAACTTTAAAATTTATTTTTGAATTTAGGATTTTGTTGAAAGGAAAAGAAATGCTTTTCAACGATCTGAACCTCAAGAATTTTTTAATAGTTGAAATATTCCAGATTCCATACATTATTGTAACCGGAATTGTTGGAGTCTTCGGTAATTATCTTTGGAAGCAAAGAAAAATAAAAAGATAAATCCGCTGAACATTTTCTTTTACTTCCTGTCCAATTAAATAGACAGATTTTCTATCATTTCAATTAAAAAACACACAAAATAACTTTTTTGAATTGGCACTTTCGTTGTCTTTTATCAATTGTAAAATAAAACGGAGGTGTATTATGAAACGGATAATAATTTTCTCAGCAATTCTTTTTGCACTTATCAATACGAACACTGAGGCAAATAAGAATCATGATGGAGTCGGGCAATATTTCTATTCAGAACTTTCACTGTATGGTTCATGGATAGAAGTAGATTATGGAGTAGTTGTTTGGCGACCAACAATAATTCGAAGAACCTGGATGCCTTACAATTCTGGTCGTTGGATCTGGACTTATGATGGCTGGTATTGGGATTCGTATGAACCATTTGGACATATCACGTATCACTACGGTAGATGGTTTTATGACGAATATTATGGCTGGTTATGGTACCCGGATTATGATTGGGCTCCTGCCTGGGTAGAATGGAGATACGATGACAATTATATCGGATGGGCTCCGCTTCATCCATATGCACACTTTTCTTTTTCGATCGGTATACAGTTTACTAATGTTTATTATACACCATATTATCATTGGCATTTTGTAAACTATCATAATTTCTGTGATCCTTATGTATATAACTATTATGTTGAACCTGATTACCGCTATAGAATTTATAACGGAACAAAGTACCGCACTAATTATACATATTATGATGGCAGAATTCAGAATAGAGGCATCGATATTGAATATGTACGAACACGTTCCGGACAAGAAATCAAGCGACGGGATCTGGTCAGAGTAACTGATTCACGAGATTTAAATAGAGATAAACGAAATCGTGATGAAATTCGTACTCTGGATCTGAATAGGGAAGTGCTTGTGAAAAATGATTTGAAACGAATGGAAATCAAAAAAGAAAATAAAAGAACTTCGCTGGATTTTGATAAGGTTCGGACTGGTATTCGTGAAGATAGAACAAAAAACATAAAGCAGGAACGGAAAACTGAGAATAAAATAAATACCCGTAATATTGAGAATACCAGGAATGACAAAACAAATGTTGTTCAACTTGATGTTGATAAGAAAAGAACCGATAAAAAACAAAATTTTGATTTGAATGTTAAGAGGAAAAATGAAAATACTGAAATAAGAAAAAAAGAAACGAAGAATTCCAAAAACAATTTTGAAAATGTCAATAGACAGAGAGTTGAACAGTTAAAGAAGGAAAATCAAAAGCAGAATCAGAGTAAAGTTTTATTGAAGGATCGTAAGGACTCAAATAGAAACAAGCAGGAACAAAATAAAGAATTAAAACGCGAAGTAAGCAGACAGAATACGACCCGGGAAATACGGACCAAAGAGAATGTGACAGAGAAACAAAATGATTCACGCAATACAAAAACTGAAACCAGGAAACAGAAAGACAGAACAGAAGATAATAACAGAGAACGAAATAAAAGATAAAACGATCCTATAATAACTCTCTCCACACAAGCGGTATCAGTAACGATACCGCTTTTTTTTATATATTAACTGAACAAAAACTAATATTATCATAATGTTATGCATGATAAAAAAACAACTTTATTTTACATATTAGGAACATTCTTTGTTGCTAATGCCTTGCTTGCAGAATTTATTGGCGTAAAAATTTTTTCATTAGAAAAATGGTTTGGATTAGATCCTATTAACCTTTCCTTCTTTGGAGAAAGTAATCTCTCATTTAACCTCACTGCCGGTGTACTACTTTGGCCAGTTGTATTTATAATGACGGATATTATAAATGAATACTTCGGGAAGAAGGGAGTAAGATTTATGTCATTTACCGCTGCATCATTAATAACTTACGCTTTCCTGATGATCTATTTTGCTATTGGTCTTCACCCGGCAGATTTTTGGATTGAAAGAGAAACTGAAATGGGTGTATTGAATATGAGCCTTGCTTTTAATACAATCTTCGGACAGGGATTATGGATTATCTTTGGATCATTGGTAGCTTTTTTAATCGGACAGATTATTGATGTTTATGTATTTCATTTTCTAAGATCTTTCACTGGCAGTTCAAAGATCTGGTTTAGAGCAACGGGTTCCACACTCGTATCACAATTTATAGACAGCTTTGTTGTTCTTCTTATAGCTTTTTATTTTGGTGCAGGATGGGATTTATCATTAGTGTTAGCAATAGGGTTAGTTAACTATATATACAAATTCACTGTAGCAGTTTTTCTCACACCTTTGTTGTATGTAATCCATTTCCTGATTGATCTGTATTTAGGTAAAGAGCTTTCGCATAAAATGATTGAAGAAGCAGCCAAATCAAGCCGATCTTAGTTTAGTCTAAAAGCATCTTCCTGAAATTACTAAAAAAATCTTCTCAAAATTATTCAGGAATGAATTAATCCGCTCGTTTATGTTAAATTGTAGTTAACCGAATATAATTTTATTTTCTACCGACTTTTGTAAAATTTATAACTGTCAATAATAAAAATTAGATTTCTTGATGAAAGATATTAGAATGCTCGCTGCAATCATGTTTACTGATATGGTTGGATATACTGCGTTAATGCAGGAAAATGAGAAGCGTGCAAAAATACTAAGAGATAAACATCGTGAAGTGCTAGAACGACTGATTTCAGAACACCGAGGTCAGATTCTGCAGTATTATGGTGATGGCACGCTATCAATATTTGGAAGTGCCATTGAATCGGCAATCTGTGCAACAAAAATCCAGCAGGAGCTTCAAATGGATCCTGTTGTTCAATTGAGAATTGGTATTCATGCCGGTGATGTAGTTTATGATGACGAGGGTATTTTTGGAGATGGTGTGAACATTGCATCACGTATTGAGAACATTGCAGCTTCAGGAAGTGTTCTTATTTCTGATAAAATTAATGATGAACTAAGAAATCAGAAGGAAATCACTTCAATATTTCTGGGCAGATATGAATTGAAAAATGTTAAAGAACCTGTTAAGATCTATGCGTTAAGTTCAGATGGAATTGTGATCCCTACTTCACAGCAGATTGAAGGAAAAACTTCAGGCTCTGATCAATCAATCGCTGTGTTACCATTTGTCAATTTAAGTGCTGAAAAAGATAATGAATATTTCAGTGATGGCATTACTGAAGAATTGCTTAATTCATTAGCCAAAGTAGAGGGATTGCTTGTGACATCACGAACATCATCTTTTGCTTTTAAAGGGAAAAACACTGACATAAGAGAAATCGGAAAACAGCTTGGTGTAAGGACAGTGCTTGAAGGCAGTGTTCGTAAATATGGAAACCGTGTACGTGTAACTGCACAGTTAATTAATTCCGAGAACGGGTATCACAAATGGTCTGAAACCTATGATAGAAATCTTGAAGATATATTTGCTGTTCAGGATGAGCTTGCAAATTCAATTGTTAATCAATTGAAAAAAACAATTTCAATTGCTAAACCTTCCAAACCTCTTGTCAAAGTGCCGACGGAAAATATTGAAGCATACAATCTTTACCTGAAAGGATTATTCTATTGGAATAAATGGACACCAGACTTTGTTCATAAAGCAATAAAATGTTTCGAAGATGCTATAGAAATTTCTCCGGATTTTGCTTTGGCTTATTCAAAATTATCAGCCTGCTATATTTATTTAGGTGCGGTTGGCTCAATGTCTAATAAAATTGCTTATGTAAAAGCAAAAGATTATGCATTGAAATCTTTTAACATTGATAACACAACAATTGATTCGCAGATTTCTCTCGGCATGGTAAAATATTTTTATGACTGGGATTGGGATGGTGCTGAAAAATGTTATCTCAAAGTTTTTGAAGTCAATCCGAATTCCGCTGAAACTCACCAGTATTATTCAATGCTCTTGACAACACTTGGCTATCATAAAAAAGCATTGAAGGAGGCAGAGATTGCGTATCAGATAAATCCGTTAAGCGCACCTATAAGTTATATACTTACGTTTGCCTATTTTAACAACAACCAAACCGAAAATGCAATTGAACAACAGAAAAAAACGATTGAACTTGATCCTGATTTTGGTGATACCTGGAACAGTATCGCCTGGATGCATATGAAATCGAATGAATATGATAAAGCAATAGAAATTTTGAATAGAGTTTTGGATAATCCATCTAATATGCCTAGAGCCAATGCCGGTTTATGTTATGCCTATGCAAAACTTGGTCAGCCGAAAAAAGCACTACAGTTTATTAAGAGTGTGGAAAATGCTGAATCGGAAATACAACATATCGAACTTGAAATTGCAATTGTTTATATCGGGCTTGGTGAATTTGATAAAGCTATTGATTTTCTTCATAAAGCAATTGATAAGAAATTGGGAGGATTAAATTTTATTAACGGTAAGTTCTGGAAAGAAATCCACGACCATCCCAGGTTTAATGAAATATTGCAACGAATGAATTTACCAATGGAATAACCGGCTGATCGCTTTTAATTTTTTTTTATAAAAAAGATCTGAACAACATTTCCGCTATCAATAAAATTTTATTAATTGAAAAAGTTTCACTACCATAATTTTATCACGTCGATCCTCTTTATCCTCTTTTCTACAAATTGTTTTTCACAGGATACTTCAGCTTCATTCTTTAATGGAAATGAAATTGTAGTTGCAGGTGATTATAATTCAAACAGTTTCGAAAGATTTTTTGCCGGAGATCACTGGAGAAATCTTTGGATAACTCCAATAAAAGTTCCCATTCTTGATCTTCAAAAATATGCCGGTGGATTAACACCGATTGAGAAAGGCGGAGGACTTCAAACCAAATCACTTAAACTCAACGGAAAGAATGGAAAGGAATACAGATTTCGTTCAATCGATAAAGATGTAAGCAGAAGTCTTCCACCAGATTTTAAAGAATCTATTGTTGCCGATGTAATGCAGGATCAGGTTAGTGTTACAAATCCGGCATCATCAGTTGTGGTTTCTTTATTAATGGACTCACTTAAAATTCTAAACTCCAATCCATTAATTTGCATTTTGCCAAACGATGAACTGTTAGGCGAATTCAGAAATGAATTTGCAGGAGTTTTAGGAACAATTGAAGAGGACCCGGAAGATTATAAAGATTCAACTATAAACTTTGCAGGAGCTGATAGGATTGTAAATACGTTTAAACTTTATGAAGAGCTTCAGGAGGATAATGATGAGAGTGTTAATGCAGCTGAATTACTGAAAGCACGTTTGTTTGATATTTTTATCGGTGATCGCGACCGGCATGCAGGACAATGGAATTGGGCTGGATATAAATCAGGAAAAAAAAGAGAATGGATACCAATCCCGAAAGACAGAGATTTTGCTTTTCCACTTTATGACGGATTATTTCCACAGCTAATGACTGCTGCAATAACTTCGATGGTAAACTTCGATTATAAAATGCCATCGATGCTGGATATGACATGGGAAGGAAGACATTTAGACAGAAGGCTGCTGAGTTCACTCGATAAACCAGCTTGGGATTCTGTTGCAATTTTTA
>JANWIS010000048.1 GCA_025449775.1 Ignavibacteriaceae bacterium | reverse complement strand
TTTACCGTGGACAAATAGTTGGAGAATACAATAAGGATAACGATATCGAAGTTCATGTTCAGCGAGGAAAGAAGCTGTCGAATATGAGAGCTTCAGGTTCTGATAAAGCTGCAAAGATTGCTCCATCAATTAAATTCACTCTTGAAGAATCTCTCGAGTATATTAAAGATGATGAGCTTGTTGAAGTAACACCAGAATCGATAAGAATGAGAAAACTTTATCTTGATCCTTCTGAAAGAAAGCGGTTTAATTTAACCAAAGTATAATTTTTTCAGATTTCGTAAAATGAACTGAATGCCAATTCAGCCTGAATGTAAACGCTCAATGGAAAATTTGGACCGACAGGATGATAGCGTACCTCATTGTTTAATACATTCCTGAACAGCAATCCAAAACGCAAACGGTTTTCCCACAACGATTTTCTGAAAGCCAAATCAAAGACTAGAGAAGGTTTTATCTCTTCGTTATAAAATCCATCACTCAACTCAGCAAGATCAGTAAACCCATTCCAGTAAGCAGATGAAAGGAAAGTCAGCTTTGTCCAGATGCTGAAACTCTGAAATGGTTCAAAAGAAAATTTATAAATTAATTTATGATCAGGAATTGTTTCCCACTCATTCCTGAAAAAATCATCGCCGGATATTGCGGTTTGGTAACGGTAAAATATTTCGTGATACATTGTTCTGCTTATAATATTTTTAAAATTAATAGATACACCTGCAACCTCTCCTGAAGAATTTGTATTGAGAACAGTTGAAGTATTGAACCCGGGTTCATCTGGTAAATATTCTGCAGTAACAAATTCAAGCGCGTTTGTGATAAAGTTTCTGTAAATAATTCCTGCACTGAATTCGTACTGTGCGCTAAAATTATAGCTCAGGTTCAGATCCGCAGTAATTTTTTTTGATTTATTTATCTCACCATCGATACTGTAATCAACATTAAGAATGCTCAACAGGTCGTAGCCGTTATTAATATAAAACCAAATCCCGCTTTCCTCGTTCGGGATTCTTTCTACGTAAGCAATGTTCAATGAAGCAATGAAATTATTTTCAGGTTTCCAGCGACTGAGTAAAGATGTTTTTATTCCTGCGTCTGAATTTCCGCTTACAAAAAACACATTAAATCCGAAATCAAATAAGCCGCCTGCTTTCAAGTTCAGATCACCGTACAGTTTAAATAAATCAATTCCTGTTTCAACTGGTGAATAATTTGCTGTCAATAATGTATGCTCAAAACCGGAACCGATCTTGATACCGTTAAAAACCAATTCAGCATTTGCGAGATAGTTGTTTGATCTCTGATCAATATAATTTGAATCGGAACTATTAGGATTATAAACCTGATTACCCGAAGCTTTTAATTGATAATGCAGTTCGATGCTTTCTGGCATATTAAAAAATCCGCTTAAACCTGCATGCTTGAATATGCTGTGAGCAGAGTAATCTGTAACCGCTTCCGGAATATAAAACAGGTTATTACTTTCATGTTTTTCCGGATAAAAAAATTGTTCCTCGGATGTTGAATACCCAACAAATAAATTATGAGTTCCATTTAAAGCATTTGTTCCAAGCTGAAGCGAAGGCATGAATCTTCTGATTTTTAGAGAATCGTACGGAATATTTACGGTTCTTGTCATTATAGCAGCATCAGTTGCAGCAAAGGTTTCCGTGAACAGAAGTACTCTTCCAAATAATTCATCAGAACCATATTCTACTGATAATGAAATTTCAGGACCGTCCTCTTCAACATTTTCTGTTTCAGTTTCAGTAAATAAATATGGTCCCGGGTCACCGGTTGGATTTCCGGTTGCAACTCTTGTATGAAGTGAAAATCCGGATTTAGGTTTTGTGCTGTGAATGTGTAACATACCGTCCGAAGAGTATTCACCATTTATAATTTTCGGTGAACTGATAACTTCAACAGAATCTATATGACTGATAAGTACAGGAAGGTTATTTATATTTTTTGAATTCAGAAAATTTATGTCCATTCTCTGTCCGTCAACATAAACTAACCAGTTCTGCTGCTGGAATGAGCTCAAGCCATTTGCACTTACCTGCCAATTATAACCATCTGCAGTAATCCTGTCCCAATTATTCATCAGACTGAATATATAATCATTACGGATCGAGACTGAATTAATTATTTCCTCGGAATCGATTGTTGTTATTGTATGATCTGGCTGATTGGATTGAGCAGATAAAAAACGGCTTAGTAAAAAAAATATCAGAAATATTCCACCTCGTTTTTTCATTCCATAAAATCCTTAAACCATTCCGGTGAATCAAATGATTTGGAAAGACCAAGTGAAATATTGAAAAGATTAATCCTTGTGTCTGTAAAAGTCCTCTGGTAAGCTGCCGATAAATTTATTTTCCATCCGGAGAATATTGAGTAACCAAGTACAGAAGATATCCCTGAAGAAAATTCCTTTTCAGTATTTTCACCCGGACTAACGTATACGGAGTCCGTATCATCAAAACTCATCTGATTTAGTCCGGCTAGTGCATTTAATGAAAAAGAAAAATTCAATGGTAATTGAAATTCATAACCCCATTGCAAATAAATAATGAAAGAGTCGTAATCAGGATAAGATTCAGATTTGCCTTCAAACGGTAAATAGATTACTCCGATTTGAGTCGTACCGAGATAAAATGGAGTTGAAAAATGTCCATCAAATCCGTTTTGAGGTTTCCAGTAATTATTTAAAGTTTCATTGTTTATGCTGGAAATAAAATCGACTCCGATTGTAACTGATGTGAAAGCAGAATCTGTTTGAGCCTTTAATGGAGAGAATAAAGTTATCAGCGAGAATGTAACAATTGTAAGATTAAAAATTGATTTTAGATTTCTTAGGCAAGGTAATTTGATGAAACGATGAATGAATAATGATAATCTATACATTTGAGAAATAATATAACGAATGAATTTATTTTTCTCTAATTCTTATCATACTCCTCACGGGTAATTACTTTAATTTCTGCAAAACCGATATTCTTTAACTCGGTATTGATTTCAGCTAGCTGCTCATTCAAAATCTTATCCATTTCATTTTTATAATTAAGGTAAACACCTTCGAGCAAATTTAATTGTTTAATCTGTGAGTTCGTTGGTTTACCGGAGTAATTTATTATTCCCGAATAAATATCACTTACTTTTTCTGCAAGTTTTATTTCGCCTGAAATTCGATTAGGATTTGTTGCAACAAGCTCCTTATGCATTGCTTCCAATCTTCCGGTTAGAGCATTTAGCTTTTTAGCTAGCTGTTCTTCCTTAATTTTTCCTTTAATCGATTTTAATTTTTCTGCGAGATCAGTAGCCTGCTTATCAGTAAATGAAATATTTTCAAGCAGCGTATATGATTGATTAAGTGTTTCGTACTGTAATTTCATATCCTCTTTAGAATGCCCGGCTTCAGTATCTGTCTGAAGAGTTATTTTCCCTTCATAAGATTTATCGCCCTTCTTTATCTTCACAGTATATTCCCCGGGAGGAAAAGTCGGTCCGAATGCAGTTCTGAATGCTAGTGTAACTGAAGATGCTTTTACTTTCGGCGGTTTTTTCCTGATCGGCCAGTTAACAATATTTATTCCTTTATTTTTTCCGGCAGGCAATGTTTTAATCAATTCACCGGAAGAATTGTAAATCTCAATTGACATATCACCAAAGACATGTCTTTTCTGCATATAATAAGTTATGATTGCCGATGAACTTGAATTGCTTCCAAAAAATTCCTGGTCACCGGAAATAGTTGTTCCAAATTTCGGATTAGTTATTGTAAAAGGTGCTGATGGAAATATTGTCAGTTCGGATGAAAGAACTTCATCTGATAAAAGCCGGAGTGGAGTAATATTGTCAATAATCATGATTCCTCTTCCGTGAGTTCCTATCACCAAATCATTTTCTCTTGGATGAATTACCATTTCATAGATTGGAACTTTTGGAATTTTTCCTTCAAATCGTACCCAATCATTTCCTCCGTTGATGGAGATATAAAGCCCGTACTCAGTTCCGAGAAATAATAAATCCGGGTTAACTAAATCTTCAGTAATTGTTCTTGCAAATGTTTCAATACTTTCTGTTGCTAACGAAGTCCATGTTTCACCGAGATCAGTTGTTTTGTAAACGTACACTTTTTTATCACCGTTTCTGTGACCATCAAATACAACGTACGCAGTTTTTTCATTGTGATTACTTGCCTGCACTTTTGCGCACCAGGTATTTGCAGCAAGCCCGGGAACATTTGCTGTAACATTTTTCCAGTTCTCACCATCATCATCAGTAACCTGGAGATTTCCATCATCTGTTCCAGCCCAGATAATCCTCCTGTTTTTTGGTGATTCACTTATTGTATAAATCGTGCAATGGTTTTCTGCTGTTGAATTGTCTATTGTCAAACCACCGGATTCTTCCTGCTTTTGTTTTTCAGGATCGTTTGTTGTAAGGTCTGGAGAAATTTTTTCCCACGAATCACCACGGTCAGCAGTTCGATACAGGTACTGCGATCCGACATACAGAACTCCATTGTTAGCTGGAGAAAAAGCAATTGGAGTATCCCAGTTAAATCTTAACTTTTCATCCACATCATCCGAGAAAGGTTTTATTTCTTTTATCTCTCTTGTGTTCTTATGGAATCTCATAAGGTTACCGCCCTGGTATTGCCAGTATAGAATATTTTTTTCTGTTGGATCAGGTAATACATTAAATCCATCACCATAGCCGACACTTTTCCAATCGGAATTAGAAATTCCTCCTATTCCTTCAGAAGGACCAACCCAGGAACCATTATCCTGTAATCCGCCGTAAACGTTGTAGGGTTTTTCAAAGTCAACTGCAACGTGGTAAAATTGTGACAATGGTAAATTCTGAGCATGATTCCATGTGCTTGCTTTATCATTGCTGATGTAAAGTCCGCCATCAGTTCCGAGGTAAAGATTAGAATTATTTTTTGGGTCTATCCAAAGTGCATGAAAATCTCCGTGAACATTTCCTCCTTCTACAAAAGGAGAACTGAATGAAAATCCACCGTCATCACTAACAGTTAAAAAGAAACCCGGTTTGTAAATTCTATTTGTATCAATTGGATCAGTTACTATCAAAGAAAAATAAAATGGTCGATCGGCAACAATTTGTGCTGTTGTCCTGAGTTCCCAGTTTTTTCCTCCATCTGTCGATCTGTACAAGCCAGTTTTATTTGATTCGATTAACGCATAAATAATTTTTGGATCAACCGGTGAGATTGATAATGCAATCCTTCCGAGATTTCCTCTGTCAACAGCTATATTTACTTTCTCCCAATTTTTTCCGCCATCAGTAGTTTTGTATAAACCGCTTCCCGGTCCGCCAGATCTGAATGTGTATGGTTTTCTCTGGAAGTCCCACATTCCAGCATACAGGATATTTGGATTGGATGGATCGATTGCCAAATCAGCACAACCTGTGCTTTCATTTATATACAGAATTTTTGTCCAGGTTTTTCCTCCATCACTAGTTTTGAAAACACCGCGTTCTTCGTTCGAAGCCCAAACACCGCCAAGTGCAGCAACATAAACTTCATTGGAGTTTTCAGGATTGATAATAATTTTTGAAATATGATCTGTATTTTCAAAACCAAGATGCTGCCAATCTTCACCAGCATTTGTGGTTTTATAAATGCCATTTCCAATGCTGATACTGTTCCGGGTCCATGATTCACCAGTGCCGACCCAAACAGTATCTTTATGCTTTTGATCTATTGTAACTGCACCAATTGTTTGAACATGGTTTTTGAAAACTTCCTTGAAGGTTGTTCCTCCATTCGTACTTTTCCACAAACCACCGCTTGCTGCTCCAACATAAACAAGTTTCCAATCTTCATTCCAGGCATCGAGTGCAGAAATTCGTCCGCTCATAACTGCCGGACCAATTGATCTTGCTTCCATCGAACCGAAGAAGCCAGATGATAGTTCTAACTTTTGCGCTTCTGAATTTTGAAACGCAAAAACCAGGAATAGAGAACAGGAATAAATGAATGTTTTCATTTTAATTCTCAAAAAAATTATTGTGAACCGGTTGAATCGGTAGGTGCAATAACCTCAGGCATAATAAAAGAAGAATCAGATACTTCAACATCATACGTAACTTCTTCAAGCACCATCTGCATAACCGTCTCACCGTTCATTTTTGTTTCGATTGAAAATGGATTCAGAATTTCATTAACGTATTTATAATTGCTGAATATCATTTCGCTGTCAGTATCAACACCCTGAACTTTTATTTTGCTTTTGGATTTCAGGATGACATAGTTTTCAGCATCTATATAGGAAGTTATCACATCTCCGTTAGGTTTGGTCAGCTTTATCACATAAGTTTCAATATCATCAACAACCTCTTTGCCCTCCAATTCAACTTTATATCCTTTTTCCTGGTAATTGTAAAACATTCCATCGTAGTCCGCCTGAATATTCATTCTGTCAACCTCTTCTTCAGTCATTGGCTGAGGATCTGATGATCCCATCATCGGGTTGATCGACCATCCCGTTTTTCCATCGGTTACGTGGCTGATTTTCATTCCCTGGAACTCTGCATCCATTCTTAAATTCATTGGTCTTTTTTGTTGTAGAGTGAATGGAATTTCGAATTGTCCCTGAACAATTTTTCCTTTAGTTGAGAAAGTATTAGTTGTTAAAAGTTTTTCCTGACCAACAACTGCAAAATATTCTGCCAGCACTTCATCCACTGTCTGGGCAGAAACAGTGATCAGGAAAGACAGTGATAACATGAAAGATATGAGTAACTTTTTCATTGATTCCTCTTTTTAAAATTATGAATTAATTTTTGTACTAAAATAAAATTATTTTTATTTACCTTTTCTCCATTCAGGAAATCTTCCGGGTGTGTATGGTGCACCGGATTTTTCCAGGTCAGTCTCAACTTGTTTAATACTATCATCTATTGATTTCAGAGAGATTAATATTTCATCAACCTTGCCTGCTGCTGCATCGTATGAATTAATAAATGTTGTTGTTGGTGCAGCTGACGTACTCCATAATGCTGCTGTAATTAATTCAACTCTTTGCTTTACCGATGTTGGTGTTGAACCTTCATATTTTGATCTTAACTGGTCACCATTCAGATCACGGTTGAGTTCGGTCAGATCAAGTTCAATATTAATTATATTTTTGTAAACATCCTGGGTTACTTCAGCCGATTCGAATGAAGCTTTTTTCAAATATTCTAATTTATCCACAAGTTCGTTTCGGTATGCATCTGCTGAAGTGATTGTCCTTGTCAATTCACCTACTTTTTTATTGAATGTATCCAGAGCTATTTTATCTTCTGCCGGAAGAGATGTATTGTTCAGCGTCTTGCACAAAAATTCTTTTTTAGCAACAAGTTCAGTAAAAGCTCCATCTTCAAATTTGGAAAGAGAAACAAAATATTTTCCCGGAACTACCATATATCCTTTGTCAGCTTCAACCCATGGAACTGAATCATCAAATGGCTCTAATGAAATCGGAGTGAAAGCGTTGTAACGAAAATTCCAAACTATCCTGTTCAATCCTTTTTTAGATTCTGTTTTCATTTTACGAACGACGTTTCCTTGTTCATCAGTGATTGAGAAAAGAAAATATGATTCCGGTTCTTCCTGTTCCTGCTTTAAAGTTTCATAGTCAGGGAACTTAATGTCTTCGCCTTTTTTCTTATTTTCTTTTTCGGCATCTCTTCTTTTTTCTTTTAATGTTTTAAATTCATTTTTAAGATAATAAGTGAACACAGCACCAACTTCCGGGTTCGGGGCAGAATAAAAACTTGCACCTTGGAAAGCTGTTCCTTTGAATCCAAATGGATTTGATTGAACGAACATCAATGCATCTTTAAC
The DNA here is from genome assembly GCA_025449775.1 of Ignavibacteriaceae bacterium. Taxonomy (GTDB): domain Bacteria; phylum Bacteroidota; class Ignavibacteria; order Ignavibacteriales; family Ignavibacteriaceae; genus IGN2. Next base: position 589 of record JANWIS010000048.1, on the reverse strand, counting down.
CGGGAATATTTCAGCTTCCTTTTTTAAAGTTTCATCTGACATATAACGCAACGGAGTATAATCATCAAGTATAAAAACTCCGCGTCCAAATGTAGAAACAACAAGATCATTTTCTCTTCTTTGAATATCAAGATCCATTACACAAGCCGGAGGCATTCCATTCTGAAACGGTATCCATTCTTCACCGCCGTTGATTGTAAAATAAACTCCGAATTGAGTTCCTGTAAAAAGAAGATTTTTATCAATATGATCTTCTGCAATTGAGTATGTGCTTCCTTTTTCCGGAAGGTTTCCGTTGATCATTGACCAGGATTTTCCTCCATCGTTGGTTTCAAGAAGATACGGTTTATAATCTCCGCCGACATAATTATGACAGGCAGCATAAGCAACAAGCTTATCAAAATTAGAAGCAACGATGTGATGTATTCTTGAATACTCAGGAAGTCCGGATGTTGTAGAGCGATTCCATGTTTTTCCGCCATCGTTTGTATAGTGAATTAAGCCATCACCGGAACCGGCGAGCAATATATTTTCATCGAGCGGAGATTCAGCAATTGTAACTATCTGTGCCATACTACTTTTTCTTGCA
>JANWIS010000047.1 GCA_025449775.1 Ignavibacteriaceae bacterium | reverse complement strand
TAAACAGAAACAAAACAAGTAACTATACTCCAACAAAAAGAAATAACACTACACAAACGAAAACATATTCTCCTCCAAAACAGAATACGAATACTACAAAAACTTATACACCGACTCGAACAAATACGAACACAACAAGAAGTTATTCTCCTCCGAGAACAAATAATACAACGAGATCATATTCTCCACCAACTCGTACTGGGAGCTTTAATAATTCAAGCGGAAAAAGGAGATAAATTAATATGAAGTTGATTTATACATTACCTGTTCTCATTATTTTCCTGACAAGTTTAACAGGCTGTTATACAATTCCGCAGCACTATGCAGAAGATGAAGAAGAATATTATGATGTATATTATATACCAATACCTAATGATCCTTGTCCATTGCTCGAACCAAATCCTGATCCACAGCCCATAATCATAACACCAGCACCAACAATTGATAGAAAAGGATTTGAAGAACAAACCAGGGATCCATTGCGAGGTAATAATGATCGTGGAAATGATGAAAGAAAACCTGAACCAATCTCCAATCCAGTAAAAAAAGATAGAGGCAGAAGTTGAAAAAAGTTTTCTTAACCGGAATTTTTGCTGCTCTTTTTTTGTTGAATGGTTGCTATACAATCGTCTCTCTCGAAGAAGAACCTGAAATTTCTTACGATGAAGAAACTTTATCCGACAATACCAATCAAAATTATTTTGATGAAGAAAACTATAACGAAGAGATAGAAACTAGTTATGCAAGTAATGATCAATATAATGTTGCCAACGGAGAGCCGGGATTCTGGGAAATTCTTTTTACAGAAATTTTTATAGGATTTTCAGATGCGGCTTATTCAGAAGATCTTCTAAACATAATAACCGATATTAATTATTCATCATCTTCGGATGAAGACTCTTCAAAAGAACGGGAAAATTCCACCACCAGAAATTCAGGCGGCAGGAATTATAATAGTCGGAGATAAAGATGAATCGCATTTTCATTTCTTCAATAGCATTTGTCCTTCTCTTAAATTTTCAATTAATTTTTGCGCAGAATTATAACGATGCCCTCCTGCTCAGTGAACCCGGCTTAATTACAGGAGCTCGTGCATTATCAATGGGCAACAGTTTTACTTCACTAAGTAATGATTTTTCAGGAGTATTATTTAATCCTGCCGGAATCGGACTGATAAAAAAAACTGAACTTTCTCTTGGAATGGGATATAACTCATTTTACAATACAACTACCTTTTTCAATAATCAATCTTTTGCTGATAACAATACTGTTAACTTCGATCAATTTGGATTAATATTACCTTTACCAACAATACAAGGGAGCTGGGTGTTCGCAATTGGTTACAGTCTCGTTAAAGATTTTAACAGGACTATGGAATTTAATGGGTTCAATAGCGAGAACACTTCGATGGTCCAGGAATTAACCGGTGAATACAATGAACAGATACCAATAACCAACGACCTGCGACTGGCTTATGAAATCAGGAATCCTCAAACTGAAGATTACATAAGAGATACTACATTAATTAATGGTTTATTGAATCAGTCAGGTGGAATAAATAAAAAAGGAAATATTAATAAGTGGTCATTTGCAACTTCAATTGAAATTGCAAAAGGATTTTTTGTTGGTGCAACATTCAACATCCTTTCAGGAAATTATAAAAGCGACAGAGATTATTGGGAGGATGACACTCAAAATTATTATGGTTCAAGTCTCGAGCTTGTTCCCGGTGATGGAACGACAAGAGATTTTCAGACTTTTTATCTGAATGATGTTATTGAATGGGATTTATCAGGCTGGGATTCTCATGTAGGTGTGCTTTACAATTGGAATGATTGGTTCAGATTTGGTGCTTCAATAAAATTTCCGAGTTATTTTACAGTAAATGAAAATTTCTTAGTCAATGCCAACAGCACATTCGGAACAGGCAACGAATATTCTTTAAGTCCGGCAATCAATGATCCGATTGAATATGATATTAAAACTCCTTTCGAGTACGCAGTTGGAGCTTCGGCAAATATTTTAATTCTCACAGTTTCAGGCGACATTAAAATTATTGATTACACACAAATGGAATTCATTGAAGGTTTTGATTACGAATACAGGAATGCCAGGCAGAAAGAGATCGATAATTTGTTTACAACTACATTAAATTATCATGTAGGTACGGAACTTAAAATTCCATTTCTTCCTGTGTTTGCTCGAGTAGGAGCAATGTATATGGAATCTCCGTATGTAGATGATCCGGTGGAATTCGATAAAAAGTATCTCACTGCTGGAGCCGGAATATTAATCGACAATGTTTTCAGCATCGAAGCTGCGATTTCACACGGCTGGTGGTCAGATTACGGTGATAACTACGGAGTTAATGTTTCAAGAACTTTTCAGGATATAGAAGTTGATAACCTCATCTTAAGTCTCACAGCAAGATTTTAATAACGCAAGACCCTCGCTCTAAAGGGAAGCCGGTTCTTCAGCTTCCCTTTTTCGTTTTAAACCAATTATAAATTTAACTTACACTTGTTAACAATTTGAAATGGACGCAGGAAGATTATATTTTTTGTATGAATATTAATTTAACTAAGGACTACGATTAAAGGAATCATAACAAAAATAGAAAGCAAACAATATTATTTAATTCCTGAGGGAAAAGAAGCAGAGATCATATGCTCATTAAGAGGTAAATTCAAGAAAGAATATGAGCTGAAGAAAAATAAATTATATTTCACCGACTTTGTAACAGTTGGTGATTATGTGGAATTTGAAATGAATGATGACGGATCCGGTGTTATAAATAAAATTGAAGAAAGAAAAAATTATCTCTCAAGAAAACTTCCTAAAGTCCGTGGAGCCAGTTACAGAGGCCAAAGACTTGAACAGGTTATCGCATCTAACATCGACAATGTGATAATAGTTACCAGCGTACACTTCCCTGATTTTAATAACCGGGTTGTTGACAGGTTTATTGTTGCTGCAGAAAGTTCAAAATTAAATGTTATTATTGTTTTAAATAAAATAGATTTGGATAAGCCCGATATTTCTTCTCACTGGAAAAAGCTTTATGAAGATATCGGCTATAAATTTTTGTTAACAAGTGCTGAAACAAATCATGGAATAAATTTCCTGAAAGAAGAAATATCAAATAAAATAAGTTTGTTCTGGGGCCACTCAGGAGTTGGTAAATCATCACTACTCAACAAAATGTTTCCCGGTTTGAATTTTAAAACCGGCGAAGTAAGCCAGTTCACTTCAAAGGGGACACATACAACTGTTACTTCAGTTATGAGGAAAGTTGCGGAAAATACCTTCATCATTGATACACCTGGTCTTAGAGAAATGGATCCTTATGGAATAAAAAAAATTGATCTCAGACATTACTTCATAGAATTTACCGAACATCTTAATAAGTGTAAATTCAATACCTGCACTCATCATCACGAACCGGGATGTGATGTTATAAATGCTGTTGAGAATGGAAAAATTTCAGCTGAAAGATATGATAGTTATCTAAGAATTCTCAATACAATAGAGGACGATATAGAATTCTGATGAGAATTAATTCTGAAATGATTGTGAATGATTTTTCTGAATTTGTTGAATCTCTTGAAAAAATCAGTGAGCAGCATCTTATCAGTTTTGCTTTTTTTTTAGATGATATCAATATTCTTTCTTTCACCGATGAATTCACTCAATACTCTGATGATCTATTTATCTTTCAATCACCAGGAAATAGTATCACGATCGCTGGATTAAATTCTGCGGTCGAAATAACAAACAAGAACACTAAAGATTTATCTTCAGTGATTGTTTCGTATTCGGAGTTGAAAGAAAAACATATAAGTAATTGGAGTAAAACTGGAATTTCATCACTCCCAATTTTATGTGCTTCGCTCAAATTTGATCCATCGCATTCATCACAGCAATGGGAAGATTTTAATGCTATCAGAATAAATGTACCGGAGCTTCTATTTGTAAATCAAAGCAGCAAAACTATTGGGTGCTATAATGTTACTGTTACTAATAAATCTGACCTGAAACAAATCCGGAAATTATTTTCTGAAAAACTCAAAGCTTTCATTGAAATATTTTCAGACGAAGTAAAGATTGATGAGGGTAAAATATTCACAGCTGAATTAACACCCGATGATAAATCAGATTACTGGAAATCAATTACAGAACAAGCATTGCAGGTTCTTCAAACAGGAATAGTTGAAAAATTAGTCCTCTCTCGTCCTTATAAATTTTTTGTGAATGGTTCCTTGAAATGGACAGAACTCCTTAAACGGCTCAATCATAGATTTTCAGATTGTTACTTATTTTTTATAAAGAAGAACAGCTCTGTTTTTTTTGGTTCATCACCTGAAATGTTTTTAAAAGTATCAGGCAATACTGTAGAAGTTGAATCAGTTGCAGGTTCTGCACCAAGAGGAAATCAATTTGAATCCGATCATGCCTTCGAAAAAATTTTGACGACAAGCGATAAAAATCACCGGGAACATCAGTACGTAAGTGAATTTATAACGGATGTTTTAAAAAAATATTCAAACAGCATCAGGATTATTGAAGAAAAGCAGGTAAAAAAACTGGATAACATACAACATCTTACAACAAGGATTTCTGCTGAATTAAGTAATGATAATTTATTTGAACTGATAAATTCATTGTTCCCGACACCAGCTGTTTGTGGAGTTCCGAAAAATTCTGCAATGTCTTTTATCAGAAAACTTGAAACTCACGATCGTGGATTGTATTCAGGTCTCGTTGGCTGGATTGACTTTAATGGTGGCTGTGAACTTGCTGTTGCAATCCGTTCAGCATTATTAAAAGATAATTGTGTAATAGCTTTTGCCGGAGCCGGATTAGTAAAAAATTCAAACCCTGATGAAGAATTCGAGGAAACTAGATTAAAGCTTGACCCGATTCTTTCCCTGTTCAACCAAAAATTTGTAAGCAGAAATGAAAGTTAAAGGTAACCGTAATCATATCTGGTCAACAATTTTTTTCAACCAGCTTTCGGCACTTGGAGTAAAGTATGCATGTATTTCTCCCGGCTCAAGGAGCACACCGATTATTTATTCACTGTCAAAAAATAAAAAGATAAAATGTTTCATCCATGTTGACGAAAGAAGCTCGGCTTTTTTTGCACTCGGGCTCGCTAAAGCAACAAACAGTCCTGTACTTGTTGTTACAACATCAGGTACTGCTGTAGCTGAACTCTATCCGGCAATTATTGAAGCGTATCAGCAAAGAACTCCTTTGATTATTTGCACAGCAGACCGCCCTCCGGAATTAATTGGAACCGGAGCAAATCAAACGATAAATCAGCATAACATTTTTCGCAATCATATAAGATGGTTTAGAGATTTGGGTTTACCATCAATAAGTGAAACGGGATTTTATTATCTCCAAAAAATTGCTGTGAAAGCTTTTCGGGTAAGTCAATCAGAAGATCGTGGTCCTGTGCACATCAACTTTCCATTCGACAAACCACTTGAGCCATTCAGCTATACTGATAAAGTAAACACACAACTGATTCATCTGAAACCGCATGAATTCTTCAGGCAGAATTCAATAAATACTCCTTCAAATCTTTACAAAGAAAGATTTTTTAAAAAAATTATTGATGAACTGATCGAATCGAAAAGAGGAATTATTGTCGCCGGACCAATGGAATATGATCGGGAACTAATTAAAAATATCAGAACCCTTTCAACAACACTCAAGTATCCTGTTTTTGCTGATGGACTTTCACAACTAAGATTTAATAATAAAAGAAATGGAAACAATATAATTTCTGTTTTCAATCTCATCCTTTCTTCTGAAAAATTTATTAATAGTCATCCCCCGGATCTAATATTACAATTCGGAAGAACTCCTACTTCTTCTCACCTCGAATCATTTTTTGCAGAAACAAAAGCAGCGAGGTATTTAGTAAACACTTATGGTGATAAATTTGATCCAACAAGAAATGCAAGCTCGATTCTTTCAGTAGATCCGTTATATTTTTGTAAAAATTTAATTTCTGCATTCAGCGATAAAAATTTTCATCGCCACAAATCAAACTGGCTGAAAGATTTTGTTCGTGCAGATGAAGAAGTCGAAAAGGTAAAATCAAAAATCATACAAAGCTCAAAATTTCCAAATGAAATTTCGGCAATAACAGAAATAATGGACTGCATTCCTTCAAAAACAAATTTAGTAATAGGCAATAGCTTGCCTGTAAGAGACCTGGATTATTTTTCCGGCAAGACTAACAAAAATATTTTTGTACATTTTAATCGCGGTGCGAGCGGCATTGATGGAGTAACCTCGACTGCACTCGGAATTGCCTCACAAAAACGTCCGACGATTTTAATCACAGGCGATTTGTCATTTATCCACGATCTTGGTGCTCTTTCAGCGGCTGTTAAATATTCCATTCAGTTAACAATCGTTATTATTAATAACAACGGAGGAGGAATTTTTGAATCGCTTCCGATTGCAAATAGAATTGGCAAGCTGAAAGAATATTTTATTGCTCCGCACAATCTTGATTTGGGGGCAATTGTCAAATCATTCGGAATTAATTATAAACTTGTAAATTCACGAAGGGATTTGAAGTTTCATCTTGTAAACAATATTAATAAAAAATTACTTTCGGTAATTGAGATCCGAACTGATGCTATAAAATCTGTTGAGATTCGAAAAAGAATTTTAATTGATACACAAAAAATATTAGACAAAGAATTTGCACAATGATAATTTCCTTCAAAAATCTTCAGCTTAACCTCGAGCATTTTTCAGAGTTTAATCCGCAGAAAAAATCTATTCTGTTCCTTCATGGCTTCACAGGGAAAGCAGCTGACTGGAAAGATTCAGCAAACAACATCGACAACAAGTTTAATAAAATTGCTCTTGATCTTATCGGACACGGTAAAAGCAGTTCACCGGCTGAGATTGATTATTATAAAATTGAGTCGATCATTGAACAGGTTGAGCATATAATCACTCATCTTGGATTGAAGAAAATTATTTTATGCGGTTACTCGATGGGTGGTCGTGCCGCTTTAAGGTTTGCACTTGCAAAACCCGAATTGGTTTCTGCTTTGATAATCGAAAGCACTTCTGCGGGAATAAAGAACCAAAAAGAACGTGAAGAAAGAATACAAAAAGATAATGAGCTGGCTGCTTTTGTTGAAAAGAACACCATGGAAAATTTTGTGGATACATGGCTGAATAAAGAAATCTTCGGAACGATAAAAAGATTTTCTAATGCAAAAATAAAACAGATAAAAGAAGAGAAAATAAAAAATACCCGGTCAGGTTTGGCGAATTCATTAAGAGCTTTCGGAACCGGGACACTCACTTATCCCGTTGAAAAGATGAAAAAAATGAATTTGCCTGTGCTGCTCTTATCCGGTCAGCTGGATTCAAAATTTACGAAGCTGAACGTTGAGATGAATAAGCTCATACCAAAATCGAAACACATTGTAATTAAGAGTGCCGGGCACAACATTCATCTTGAAGAGCCAAAGAAATTTATCAGCGCAGTGAATAAGTTTTTAAAACCGTTTTAACTGAACTTGATTTATTTATAATGAAGAACCATATTCTTTTATCAATGTTTCCAGGTTTTTCATTGACTTACCGAATAACACTTCCATTTTCTTTTTTTTGAAAAGATTAAACAACAGCAGAAGAATGAAACTTTTTTTCAGATAAAAATCAATTGTAAGTCTTGTTTTATTATCACTGATTTTTTCAAGCTTGAAATAAGTTGAAGCTAATTTCTTTTCATCAGTTTCACTGAATTGAATAAGTTCTTCGCTGTACGAATAACTGCTTGCTAAAATTACATCTGATTCATTATGCATTACACAACGGCATTTCATACCAACTCTCGGCAAATGCTGATCATAAACTTCAATTGATTTTACACCTTCAAGCCATCGTCCCCTATTATTAAAATCTCCGGTTGCGTGAAATAAAGTTATAATATCAGTTTCATATTCTTTTGCGAAAGAAAATATTTTGGTTTTCGCCGACAGCTCTAAATTCAAAGGCGGATCTGGCTTGATTTCATTTTTCAGCGGACTCAGCTGTACATAGTGAAAAGGTATTTCACCGGATTCAGTTTGCTTTGAATTGCTGTTCCACTTCATCCATTCAGTGAATCCTTCAGGCGAATTATCCTGAAGCAAATTTTTTGTTACAAGCCAATATTCATGCTGTTCGATATCATTTTTCAAAAGCTGGTGAGCAACTATTACATCTTTGCCTATCAACTTGCTGAATTGTTTTACATTGTAGCTTGTAAATTCACCATAATGTGTTATTACCTTGAGTGACAGACC
>JANWIS010000046.1 GCA_025449775.1 Ignavibacteriaceae bacterium | reverse complement strand
TATTAATTACCGGGCTCCCTGAACTTCCACCGACCACATCATTTGTGGTTACGAAATTAAATGGAGTTGAATAGTCAAACTCAGAAGGTGCATTCAACCAGCGTTCATGCAATTCCCATGGAAATTTTCCATCAAAAGAATAATAACGATCGAGCATTCCATAGAAAGTTGTAACAGGAGGTGCTGATGTTCCATTGTAATCAAAGCCTTTTACAACCCCATCTGAAATTCTTAATGTAAAAGTTGCATCAGGTGGAATTGAAGTTCCGTAAATTTCAAATAACGCATTGCCTAATTTCCGGTTGCAAATTTCTTCACGGGTGAGAATAACACCAACATGAGATGAAATTTTTTCATCTCTTTCATCAGCATTATTAATAAAATCAATAAACGGATCTTCGATGTTCAAAATTGATTCTGGTCCGCCGACTGCCAATTCTTTTAGCTTTTCTTTGGAAGTCAGATATGATCTTGAAAGAATATCATTTACTGCATCATCTCCTTTTTTTCCATCTGTAAAATCATTTACAATTTCATTATCATCACCATAAGTTTTATACAAGATATCAATTTTATCTTTAAGTAGTTTATTATTTAACTCATAGTTGAAATCATCTGAAATCAGGGATTCAATTGTAGATGCAAGTTTATCATCCGAATAAATATCGCTTCTATCCGATTCAGGGAGCTTTAGCTCTTCAACAATATCAATGAGCTGGTCTGCAATAAAAAAATATTCCGGTGTGCTGAACGAACTATAAGTCAACGCATTCCTTTCATTCATCAACTGTCCAAGATCGGTCATCAGGATTTCAATTTCGTTCCAGAGATTCCCATATTTCTTTTCGAGTTCGGGATCAGATTGAATTTTTTCTCTTAAAATTTTTTCAAAGTTTTTTTTCCTTTGTATCAGCATCGGGTTCTTTAACCCATCCAGAATTCCTTCATAAGCTTTTCTTGAATTATAATAATCCAGCAGATTATCGCTCAAATCAATAGTTCTTTCCGGTTCCCGTTTAATTATTTTTTCAACAATTTCTATATAGCCGTTTAGATAATCGAGAGTTTGCGGGATGGTAAAATCCCTATCGTATTCAAGCTGTGCAATTGTTTTCAACCTGCTTGTTGAACCGGGATTGCCAGTAACAAAAACAACCTCACCGGGTTGAGCTCCTTCTTCACTCCAATTAAAATAATGATCTACCTTTAACGGGTTTCCGTTCTCATCATAAACACGAAAGAAGGAACAATCAAGGTTATAACGGGGATAAGTAAAATTATCATAATCGCCTCCGAAATATCCTGCCTGGAATTCAGGTGCAAATACTAACCTGACATCGTCATATCGTTTATAAATATAGAGTGAATATATTCCGCCGAAGTAAAGAGAAGTAACCTGTGCATAAGTTTCATCATTGCTTTGATGCCTGTTTTCAATTTCCTGTACTTTTTCTGATTCGATAGCAAATCTTTCGCTGTCAGATTCTGCTAATTCAATTGCACTTTGAATTTCATCAGTCACATCTTCAATCCCTATGCACTGTTCAACAAATAATCCGGGAACGGGTCTTTCATCATCAATTGTCCAGGCAATGAAACCATCTTTGTGTAAATCTTCATCTTCATTTATTACTTCCGTAATACTTTCTCTAGCACAATGATGATTTGTCATTATCAAACCGTCTGCAGAAATAAATGAAGCAGAACAGTAATCAGCAAATTTCAAAGTTGAAATACGTACATGATCAACCCAATCTTTGTTAGGAATAAATCCATATTCTTCTTTGAAATATCCTGTTGGCAGATGTTCAAACAACCACATTTTACCGGTATCAAATCTTCCGGCTTTAATTGTATCAGGATCAAACCATTCATTGTTCTGTGAAAAAGTTTCAGTCTTTTGTATGCTTAAAAAAATTATTAAAGCCGATAAAAAATATTTTATATGAAATATTGTGCTTTTCATTTACATACCTGGTTTATTCAGCAATTTTAGAATGATAATTGATTTGTAAATTCAGAGAGAATAGAAGTCTTGTTTAAAGTATAGTTCGAATAGCTGGTTATGCAGATTATTTTCAATTCTTTACAGTTAAATCTGGTTAACGAAAAGAAGAAATAAACCGGATAGAATTATCTACCCGGTTCCTGAAGAACTTTTTTACAAAAGTTTTTTTATTTAGCAGTCTCTAAATGTAAGAGTCTGGCAGATAGAGAGGTTCTATCTCCCATTCGTCTTCAATAGTCCCTATGCAATGAGAACATTTAGTAACATTAAAAACAACTTTCTCTTCATTAGGTGCTGCACGCACAAAATTTAAAACTGTTTTACAGCTTGAACACTGAACAGCATGAGATGAAGTTGTTTTCCTGCTGCAATCAGGACACAGGTAACCCATATCTCCCGGAGCTTCTTCCGGATCTACCAGAAATATTGAGTTACATTTAGAGTTGTTGCATTTAGCGAAGTGCCACTTAATAGTATCTGAATTTTCGATAACGCTCTCCACAAAAATTGTGATTCCAATGTAGTGAGTTCATAAATAAAAGTCCACTAAAAAATTTTTCTCCCCGAGATAACTTTCCCTCCCAATTATCCTACACACATTGCCAAACTTATGAAAACCTCCGAGTGAAAAAAATCCATATCTTTGTACTCGAAAAATCTATCCACTATTCTGCATTAATGGAGAAATAATGAACAAAATTGCAGGCTTTAAGGCTTATGATATAAGGGGTAAAGTTCCTTCAGAATTGAACACTGAACTGGCTTATAAGATCGGTAGAGCCTATTCCAAACTGATTTCAGCAAAGAAAGTTGTTGTTGGTTTTGATATAAGAAAATCATCTGTTGAAATATCAGATGCATTGATTAATGGTCTAACCGACAACGGGACAGATGTCATCAACATCGGTTTATGTGGAACGGAAATGATTTATTTCTCAACTCCGTTTCTAAATGCCGATGGCGGAATAATGATTACTGCAAGTCATAATCCTTCTGAGTACAACGGGATGAAATTTGTTAAAAAAAATTCTGTCCCTGTTGGTTATGATTCCGGGTTGAATGAAGTTGAAAGAATAATTGTTAACAATGAAATTGGTGAACCTAACAAAATTAAAGGAACAGTTTCTGAAATTGACGTAATGAGCAAATTTATTAATAATCTTTCAAAATTTTATGATCCAAAAAAAATCGACTCACTCAAAGTTGTTGTAAATGCAGGTAATGGATGCGCAGGATTGTCAATCGATTCTCTCGAACCGAAGCTTCCGGTAAAGATGATAAAAATTTTTAATAATCCAGATGGTAATTTCCCAAACGGTGTTCCGAATCCAATGCTGGAAGAGAACAGAAAACCAACAGTAGAGGCTATTAAAAAACATCAGGCAGATCTTGGAGTTGCCTGGGATGGAGATTACGACAGGTGCTTCTTCTTTGATGAAAACGGAAATTTTATCGAAGGATATTATATAGTCGGACTTCTTGCAAAATCAATTCTGAAAAAAAATCCCGGTGAAAAAATTGTTCACGATCCACGTTTGGTGTGGAATACTATTGAAGCAGTTGAAAATAACAATGGGAAAACTGTGGTTTCTAAAAGTGGTCACGCATTCATCAAGCAGAAGATGAGAGAAGTGAATTCAATTTACGGCGGAGAAATGTCTGCTCATCATTATTTCCGGGACAATTCATACAGCGACAGTGGAATGATTCCCTTCCTATTAATTCTACAGCTGATGTCGGAGGAGAAAAAAACTCTTTCACAGTTAGTTGATGAAATGATTTCTGCTTATCCTTGTTCAGGCGAAATTAATTCCACAATTGATGATCCGGCAGGAAAGATAAAAGATATAGAAAAAAAATATTCAAATGGAAAGACTGATTACCTTGACGGTATTTCGGTTGAATATCCTGACTGGAGATTTAATTTAAGAATGAGCAACACAGAACCAATACTCCGGTTGAATGTTGAAAGCCGTGGTGATGAAAAATTGATGAAAGAAAAAACAGAAGAACTGTTAAAATTAATCAGATCGTGATTTCATCACTTTATGAAAATGATGTTTATAAATTAATCAATTTTCACTTCGACATTAAACGGAACTTTAAGTTTTTCCCATTCTAGTTTAACCACAACACTTTTATCAGATGATTTGGTAATTGTATATGCAAGCCATTCTTGCCAGCAGTTATTTTCTTTTTCAGGAGTAACTTCAATACGTAATGCATCTTCAGCATCATTATATTCAAAAGCACCCCATTGATCAGCTACTTTATTAAAAATCAAAGTCCAGGATTTAGAAGTAGGGATTGCAAAGAAACCATATCTTCCTGCTTTTAATTTTTTACCATCAATTTCTACATCAGTGTTGAAAGTAATTTTTGTTGCTTCGTTTGCACCTGCTCGCCATACTGCATTGTATGGAACCAATCCTCCCCAAATCGTTCTGTCTTTAACTCCCGGTCTGTTATATTCAATTGTGATGTCTGTGTAACCAACGGTTTGTTTTACAATCGCTTTCGGACTTATTCTTACTTCCTGTTTATTCTGCGAATAACTTTCAACAGATAAAATTCCAATCAAAAATGCAGTTAACAAAAATGAATTTATTAAAAATATTTGCCTGAAAAATTTCATACTAATCCTGTTTAAGTTTTTGTTATTCAATTTAATGATAATCTTTTTAATTCATCAACTACAGTATCGATATCTTGTTTTGTATTATAGAAATGAGGTGCAAATCTAATGTAACCTTCACGTAATGAGCAAACTATTTTTCTTTGGCTTAAATGATCAAATATTTTTTGTGCATTTTTGTTCTTAAAACTTACTATCCCGGAAAGATAATTTTCAGGAATTGAAAGTAAAGGTGATTCATAACCAAGCTTAGCCAGTTCCTGAATAAAATATATTGAGTTGCTTAATACCTGATTTTCAATTTCTTCGAAGTGAAATTCTTTTAAAAGTTTCATTGAAGAGTTGAAGGCGTAAATTCCAATATTATTCAAAGTGCCCGGCTGGAATCTTTCGGCTGTTTGTTTTGGTGTTGGATCGAAGTTCAGCAAATCCCATGAATTTTTTACAGCCAGCCAGCCGATTGGAAATGATTTCATCTGTTCCTGAAGTTCCTTTCTGATATAAAGAAAAGCCAATCCCTGCAAGCCCAAAAGCCATTTCTGAGTTCCGTTTGAAAGGAAATCAATATTGCATTTTTGTACATCAAGATTTATTGCACCTAATCCTTGAATTGAATCCACAGAAAAAATTATAGCTTTCTCTCTGCATACTTTTCCAATCATTTCAAGATCAACTTTATAGCCCGAGAGGAACTGGACAAAGCTGATTGATACTAATTTTGTTCGTGGTTTTATTTCTTCAATAACCTGTTCTGCTGTTACAATTCCATTTTCAGATTTTATAAAATCAATTCCAACTCCTTTTTCTTTCAGGTGAAGGAACGGATAAACATTTGCAGGGAATTCAACATCATTTAAAATAATTCTATCACCGGGTTTCCATTGTATTCCCATCACAAGCCAGATAAGTCCGTTTGTAGTGTTATCGAGAAATGAAATCCTTTCTTCATGGCAGTTTATCATCTCACCGATTATTTCTTTGGTTTCAACAGCAACTTTTTTGAAAGCAAAATAATCATCAATATTATTTTCACTTCTTTCTAAAAGAAAATCTGCTATCCTTTTTTTTACAACTGTAGATATTGGTGCAGTTGAAGCATGGTTGAAATATATAATTCCTTTTTCAAGATGCGGAAAATAACTTCTAGCTTTTTCAATTGTTTCTTGATTCATAGGGGTAATCTGCTTTCTTTGATATTAGCAACAATAATATTTAGATTTTGAGTGAAATTTTTCCAATCATATATCATAAAATACCAACCAAATTTAAATAGATGGATAAAAAAATATCTTCTCCTAAAATATCCAAACACAAAGAACTATCGCCTGAAGAGTTAAGATGGAAATGTGACCCTGAAATATTTGAAGTTGCTTCAACTGAATATTTGGAGCCGATTGAAGGCATAATAGGGCAGGAACGTGCATTAAAGGCGATAAAACTTGGCATGGAGATTAAAGCACCGGGTTATAATATTTTTATTGCCGGAATATCCGGATCAGGCAAAGCAACTACGATTAAAAGAACTTTGGAAACAATTGGCGCTGATTGTCCCCCGCTTTTAGATTATGCATATGTAAATAATTTCAAGGATCCGGATAGGCCAACCTTACTCGCTTTTAAAAAAGGCAAAGCACGGATATTTAAAAAAAATCTTATGCATGCAATACAATTGCTAAGGAAAAAAATTCCACAAACACTTGAGGGTGAATCATTTCTTGAACAAAAGAAAAAAATGATTTCTGATTATACTTCAAAAGAACATGAATTAATGCAGGAATTTGAGAACAAGATAAAGAAGGAAGGATTTTCATTGGGACAAATAAAAGTTGGTGAAATTGCACGTCCGGATGTGATGCCGGTGATTAAAGAAAAACCTGTTCCAATCTTCCAGTTAAATGAACAGGTTAATCAGGGAAACCTTACACAGGAAGACGCACAGAAAATATTAAAAAAATATAATGATCATCAGCAGGAACTCCAGACTTTATTCAAAAAAGGTCTTAAAGCAAGTGAAGAATTCCATGAAAAACTTCAGACACTTGAACTGGGAAGTATTGTAAATGTCGTTAAAGGAATAATCGAAATACTCCAGGAAAAATTTAACGAACCAAAGGTAAACAACTATCTCGATCTTCTTGAGAAAAACATTCTTGATAATATCCAGATCTTTAAAGAAGCAAAACCTGCTGGCGAATCAACGAGTGACGGATTTGTTATTGATTATTTCAAAGAGTATGAAGTAAATATCGTTCTGGATAATTCAGACACAACTATGTGCCCGATTATTATAGAAACCTCACCAACATTTTCAAATTTGTTCGGTGTCATCGAAAGAGTTAGTGATGGAAGAGGAGGTTACTACAGTGATTTTACAAATATCAAATCAGGTTCATTATTGAGAGCAAACAACGGTTACATTGTTATTAATATTATGCATTTGTTTGAAGAACCGGGAGTGTGGAAAACTTTAAAGAGAGTTTTAACTTATAACAGGCTTGAGTTCCAGGATTCACCTCAGCTTTTTCAGCTAGCTACAATTGCTTTAAAGCCGGAACCAATTGATATTAACGTAAAAGTTATTCTAATCGGAAGCCAGCACATCTATTCATTACTTTCAGAGTATGAATATGATTTTAAAAAGATGTTCAAAGTAAAAGCGGATTTCGATTATGAAATAAAACGTTCTGATAAAGTGCTCACTGAATATGCAAGAGTAATTAAAAAGTTAATTAAAGAAGAGAAGCTGAAAGAATTTGATAAAACTGCAATTGCTTATCTCATGGAGATTGCAGCAATATTTGCAGGTCAAAAAACAAAACTCACCACCCGATTTTCTAAACTCTCAGACATTGCAAGGGAAGCAAGCTATTGGGCAAATGATGATGGTTTTGAAATCGTCTCCGAAGCTCATGTTCAGAAAGCTTACAAGAATGCTGTAAGTAGACACGGAATGCTTGAATCAAAAATATCTGATATGTACGAAGATGGAACTTTTCTGATGGATACTTCAGGAAAGAGAGTCGGACAAATAAACGGGCTTGCAGTTTATGCAGCAGATTTTTATTCTTTTGGACGACCGACGAGAATCACAGCAACTGTTTCACTCGGTGGCGGAAATATTATTAATGTTGAGCGCGAAGCCGGAATGAGCGGAAGACATTACAATAAAGGTGTTCTGATAATTTCAGGTTACTTTAAAGAAACTTTCGGACAGGATATTCCTCTGGCGTTCAATGTCAATTTAGTTTTCGAACAATCTTATGGAACAGTTGACGGAGACAGTGCTTCCTGTGCAGAAATTTATGCTCTTCTTTCAACTCTTTCTGGACTACCTATAAAACAAGGAGTTGCAGTTACAGGTTCTTTAAATCAAAAAGGCGATGTTCAACCGATCGGTGGAGTAAATGAAAAAATTGAAGGCTTCTTTGAGATTTGCAAATCGAGTGTCTTAACTGGTGAACAAGGAGTAATTATTCCTGTACAAAATGTAAAAGAATTAATGTTGAGTGAAGAAGTGATTGAAGCAGTAAAGAGCAGAGAGTTTCATATTTACCCAATATCAAGGATAGAAGAAGGAATAGAAATTCTTACAGGAGTAAAAGCTGGTAAAAAAACTCCAAAGGGTTATGAGAAAAAATCAGTATTCGATATGGTTGAAGAGAAGTTAAAAGAAATGTATAAAAAATCACGCTCGATAAAAGATGAAAGCTCCAGAAATTTTAGTAAAAGGAAAAGAGGCCGATAATTTGACAACCATCAGATCACGAACCAAAATTCTTGCAACACTTGGACCGCAGACATCAACTACTGAAAGCATCAAACAATTAGTTACTTCAGGTATGAGTGCAGTTAGGTCGAACATGTCTCATGGAAACCATGAATTTTTTTCTTCCCTGTTTGAAAATATTCACACAGTCAGAACCGACTTAAACTGTCCGCTTGCAATCCTTGCAGATCTTCAGGGCCC
>JANWIS010000045.1 GCA_025449775.1 Ignavibacteriaceae bacterium | reverse complement strand
TATCGAACCAAATCGTTTCAAAACGATACTGTTTCACCAATGCTTCACTGTGAACTTTATTAGTTCTATAAATCATTGGATTTCAATATATTATTTGCGAGGCTCAAATCTCGTACGGGCTACAAAATCACTTTCAGTACGACACGAATCCCTGCAACTCAATTACTTGCAGGGATTTGTTTTTCACCAAACTTCACCAAAAACCGCTTTCGTCAGTTTTCGGTTCACCATTTTTCACCGAAATAATTTTTTTTCACCAAAATTTTCAACTGATGAAAGTTTCAATTCATTTCTATCCAAACGTTGGTAAGGCAAGCAAAAAAGATGGCCTGATTCCAATGTATCTGCGTGTATGCTTTAACGGTTCAAAAGCAGAGTCAAGGTTAAACGAAGAAATCTCTTACAGCGAATTTCGATTATGGAATACAACCACCATGCGACTAGACATTCGAAAGGCACCCCTAAATGTTTATTTGGATAACCTTGAAGCGAGGTTTGAATATTTTACGTCTGATGTATCCAGCCTGGCCGAGCAAAATGCAGCGGCAATAAGAGATTATGTAATTGAGGGTATTCCAACCAGGGTAAAGAGAATGACACTAATGCAGTTTGTTAATGAATATTATCAAAAGACTGTAGTGAATAATGTGAATTGTGCCCAAGGAACTATCAAGAATTATCGACGGGCAGTCAATCACCTTCACAATTTTCTTTCACATACAAAAAGGCAAACGATGATGCTGGAAGAACTCAACTTCGAATTTGCATCGGACTTCAAAAATTATCTTGTTTCCAATAATGCGATGATTGGCAAAATAGGAATGACAGAAGTGTCTGCAGCAACTGTCATTAAAAAATTCCGGACAATATTTACTTTAGCAGTTGATCAGGATCGAATCAGGAAAAATCCATTCAAACAGGTAAAGATTAAAACCAAATCGCCAAAAAGAGAGAGACTGACAGTTGAGCAAATCAAAAAAATTGTTAGCCTTGATCTTCACTTTTGGCCTCATCTTCCAACTTATCGGGACTTATTTTTATTTTCTATTTATACTGGGCTTGCCTACCATGATGCCAATTCATTAACCTCGTTGAATCTGGAAACAAAGGCTGATGGGAATATTAAATTAAAACTTCACAGGCAGAAAACTGAAGTTATTACGGAGTGCTTTCTTCCCTTGCAGGCCATAGAGATTATAAAAAATTACCAAAAAATCCAAGTGGCAGGGTATGATAAAATACTACCTTCTCGCTCAAATCAAAAGATCAATGCTCAACTGAAAAAGCTGGCTGAGTTAGCAGGGATTCATATCCCACTATCAACACATATCGCCAGGCATTCTTTCAGGCAATTGTTAGCGGAAGCAGAAATCTTCGATGTAGGCGTCATTAAGCGAATGATGGGGCAATCCAGAAATGGTGATGTAGACGAAGTGTATTATTCTGTAACTGAAAAAGCATTATTAAATGCAAAGAATAAACTAGAAGAATTTTTAACCCAAAATCTTGATCAATGACTTCTAAAGAATATGTAGTAAAAATCTTGTCTTTGGTTGAACCACAGACAAAAGAATATGATGAATCCATTATTGCACTAAGCAATCAAGCAGATAAAGCTAAGAAGGTGCTCCTGCAAATCAACCCACAGGAATTTAAACATATAGAAATCGGAGAAGCATTTCAATTTTTGCTGAACGTCTGTCGTGGACTTATCTTTTTTCCAGATAAGGTGTCCATAATGAAATTGAAACAACTTGGCATCACTTATAATGTTTATAGATGGTTTATTCCGATAGAGAAAATTGAAAGCGAGTTTAAAAAAATCGATAATAAAAATATTTTGGTACTGAAAAGCATTGCCCTTCACTTTATACTAATGTTCTTGCAATCGAAGATCAGGGTTGCTTTATATAAGAATGCAAAAACCATTTTTAAGATTAAAACGAAAGTCGCGTCTAATGAAGATCCAATTTTAGTTTCTAATAAAATTTTCAGGCGCAGAGAATATGCAAATGGAGATTCTTTGACTATTAATGATCCACTTGAATACATCATCAACTTGATTGCAGGAGAATTTGAAAAGCAATTTGCCGACAGGACAAAGGCAAAAATTGAATTAAGAAAACAGGTTGAAGGGACTGCCGAGACATATTATCTCTACCATTTGGTTGGATTTTTTATCCCCACAAAAGAGACGCAACAGACATATTTTCTTTATTGCTTAGGTAGTCTGTTTCGGCTTATCTCAAAGGATAGAATTATTTGGACCAAAGCGCAGTATGAAAACAGGGAGTCATCTTATAAGAACAATTATAGACGTTATGTGGCATCTAGAATAAAGAAAATAACGGGCTATGATCAAGGTACAAATGATATTCGTCAAATCCTGGATCACCCAATTTTTGAGGAAGGACTGAAATTGTGAGCAAAATATAATACTATGGAAAAAGAGTTACTATTATTAATTAAACAAGAGCTTACTGATTTGAAAGAATTACTGATCAAAAATGGTATCAAATCACCTGTATCGGAGAACTGGATTGCAATCGAGGATTTAAAAGAGTGGATCAATTATGGAAACACTCAAATGTGTGAGTTTTTAAAAACCAAAGATCTGATCGTAAGCCAATTTGGGCGGCGAAAATTTGTACGGAAAGATTCGTTGGAAAAATTACTGGAGAATGGTATCATGAATAAAAGTTAATTTGGAGAGTTGATTTTATTCAGCTGAAGACCCAAATAATTATCAGTTATTCTAAAACTTAAGGTAGAAAGATTGATCCGACTGAAATAAAATTTCTACAATTGGCAAATCAAGGCTTAAGACAAATGAAGAGACTATTATAGCCAAATTTCCCAAGCAAATGAATTACCTTATTGATTTTTATAATTATAGGTTGCACCAAGAATTCACAGATGAACCTAAATTTGAATATGGAGAAACTGATCAAAATAATTTTATCAATATTGTTTTTCATATGCTTGGCAGATATGCCGTATGGTTATTATCAATTAGTGAGATTTATAGCACTTATTGGTTTCGCAATCCTTGCATACATAGCAAATGAACAGGGACAGAAAACTGAAGCCATTGTTTTCATTTGTTTGGCAGTCCTCTTTCAGCCTTTGATTAAAATTGCTTTAGGTAGGGAACTATGGAATGTTCTAGATGTAATTGTTGGAATCGGTTTGCTTGCGTCTCTATTTCTTGGCAAAAAGCGACTTAGAAATTGAAGGGTTTAATTCGCTATTTAAGAATGAATCTAAATAACTAATAAAATTAATATTCCATTAATGATAATATAGCTTAAGATCATAATTCTTGAAGCCCAAAAATCAAGAGTTTTCCTTTTTTCAATTTTTCCTTGAGAGTATAGCCTTAGAGAAATTGAAGAAATGACCAGTGTTACCAGGATATAAATAAAGCTCAGGAAATGGACCATATCAACAAAAGAAAAACTAATTGTAGCTGGAATATTAGCATCTACAACATATTTATTTGCAACTGATGCAAATAAGCCGCCAATACTTAAACCGAAGCGTGGGTCAACATAGTCTGGCCGAACCGAGAAAGCAAGGAATGAAACTAAAAATGCTATATAAAGGCCAGTAAATAATTTGAAATATAATCCCCAGCTTTTCCGTGATAGCTCAACCACGAATGAGATATGATTAAATCTTAGGTCTTTAAATTTTGTATGGCGATACCCAAAATCACTGGGATAAATCGTAAAGCTTTTTTCAATATAAGATCCTGCTATTGTCCATCCAGGAATTTTCATGTTTTTTGTAAGTTCAAAGGCATTTTCACCAGTAGTTAAATTAAGGAATTCTATGCTTGACTGACCTTCAATATTAATTTTTAATTGTTGTTTATCAAACGGATAATTTCTAAGCATCCAATTATGTGTGAGTTGTACTTTGCAGTTTTTATAGGTAATGAATGAATTGCTGTCTTTAGCGTTGAATGAATTATATTCATCAATCTTTTTTGCGTTGACAATTTCTAGTTGTTCGAATAGCGGTAAAGTATCTGTGTAATTACTCCAAATGTAAAAGTCTGCTCCAAAGGAGAAATCACTAGGGGAGAGGTCGTACAAATTCTTTAGATAAATTCCAACATAGCTAGTGTCGACCTTTACTTGTGAAAATAAAGGCGCATTAATAAAAATCAGAAGAATTACAATTAGCTTCCTCATCAATTAAGGGATGGTTTTATAAATATAAGAATTTATCCCCCCTTAATTCTTACGGGATCTTCCAATAATCCGCAATAAAAGGAAGGTGTCAACGAGCGACATGCGCAGCTAGGCCGGTGTGTACGGTGCCCCCTTCTTGTCTCTTAGAAAATAAGCGCCATCCGAACCTTAAAAAATGATCTGAAGCCTATCAATAACTTAAATCATTTAAGTCTAAAGTAGATTTTTTTAAGACTTTAGATTTACTAACTTAAAAAACCTTTTTTACCAACACTTGCATTTCTGCTGCCAGCTCTGCAAGAATTGAGTTCGACTTTCCCTTTTCCTTTGCGATGCCAGCTATTGAACTATAATACCATGCCTGTTGTTCTTTGCTGGCATTGAAACGTTTCCATATTGCTTCGCCGATTCTTTGATGATCATAAGCAATAGCCCGAATATTATCAAGCTTGTCGGCGCAGGAAACTAATAATTGATCAGTTGTTGCTTCGTGTTGCAGAAAGTGAATCGTATGTTCTTTTCTTGCTTGCCAGGAACTTTCCTTTTCTATAGTTTTCTTTTCAAGTTTGTCTAGTTCTGTTGCTCCTCTTACAATTTCAGCCACATGCTTTCCAAATTTTTCTTCCACTTCTTCTATTGTTACATCGGTGTCTTCCACCACATCATGTAACAAAGCGGCAGCCAGCACTTCATCGCTACATTCCCGTTCGGCAAGGAGTTTACATACATTCAGCAAATGGGCCATGTAAGGGATCTTTGTTCCTTTACGATGTTGATGTTGGTGATGCTCGGTTGCAAAAACCAATGCTTGTGAAACGATACTCATGATTTATTCTCTTATAAAAATTAATTTAGTGACACTATACTTCTGCAAAAAATGAAACGGCGAAATCGCAAAAGTCTATGATCACGTCTTTATCCAGTTCAAATTCTTTTCGGTTTCCGAGATAATTTCTGCTTTCAGGAGTTATTTCTTTTCCTTGCCTCAGTTCCTCGACCGATAAGCATTTAATGTGTTTTTTTGATACCACTATGATATAAGCATTATTGTAAGGATAATCTTTTTCAAGGTCTTTCAAAGTGAATGTTCCGTTTGCTCTAAATTTCACTTCAACAAAAAATACATCTTTTGTTTTTGCATGCTGAATTACAAAATCAGGCATCTTTCTAATTTGGTAGGCTACTTCACTTTTTACACCTTTCAACAATTCTGTAATCCCGGGGACTGTGTGTTCCATACCGTACCTGAAAACGTTATACTTTAAGCTCAGAAATAATTCTTGTATTAGTGTTTCTGCAATCCTTCCTTTGATCATGTTATACCTACGTTCCCATTCCTGATCATTTAAGCCCACTTCATCAAAAATTTCTGAATCATTATTGTCTTTCCTAAAACAAGATGTACACTTTCCATTCTGATACTTAGTATAAGCTCCGCAAATAATACATTCAGCCATACAGCAGTTTTTATTGATAAATTATTTGTTATTCAACGAGGCGATAATCGCTTTAAAACTTTCCAATCCTGCTTCTAAATTTTCCACGATGTCTTCTGCTAATTCCTCCGGATCAGGAAGATTATCTAAGTCGGCAAGTGATTTATCTTTTAGCCAGGTAATATCTAAAGATGTTTTATCTCTTGCAATGATCTCGTCGTAAGTAAACTTTCTCCAGCGACCTTCAGGATTGGATTCACTGAAAGTTTCTTTTCTTTTATGCCGGTTCTTTGGATTATAACAGGAAATAAAATCTT
>JANWIS010000044.1 GCA_025449775.1 Ignavibacteriaceae bacterium | reverse complement strand
TCAATCCCGGTAAAGCCCCCCTGTTCACGACTGAAGAAAGAGTAAATATGCTGAAGGAAAGTTTGAAAGATATTCAAAATGTTTCTGTTGATTCATTCGACGGATTGGTGGTTGAACATGCAAAAGCTGTCGGTGCATCAGGAATATTAAGAGGGTTGCGTGCTGTGAGCGATTTTGAGTACGAATTTCAAATGGCGTTAATGAACAGAAAACTTGCAAACAATATTACCACAGTTTTTTTAATGCCCAACGAAAAGTTCACTTATCTTAATTCAACAATAATCAGGAACCTTGCAAGCTTAAAGAGTGATGTAAGTGAATTTGTTCCGCCCGTTGTGCAGAAAGCCCTGAAAAATAAATTTCTGTAATTAGTTATGAAATTTATGTCTGTAAACTCCTTTCATTAAATCTTTAATAGGAGAAATAATTATGGAAAGCATCAACATTAAAAACATTAAAGAAATTAAAATATTTCCGGGTTACTTTGCTAAGATAATTCACTCAAAAGAAATGACCATCGCTTATTTCAGAGTTATTGCCGGATATGAAGTACCTGAACACTCTCATTTCCAGGAACAGATCTGCCGGGTAGTTGAAGGAGATTTTGAACTGACTGTTGAAGGCAATAAAATAAAAATGGACGAAAACTCGGTGGTGATAATTCCTGCTCATGCAAAACATTCAGCAAAAGCAATATCTGATTGCAGAGTTATAGATACTTTTCATCCCGTACGGGAAGACTACAAAAGATAGTTTTAAAAAAATAAAACCGCAGTGAAATTTTAGCTATAATAATTTTTCACTACGGTTTTTTATTAAAGGAAAGAAGTTTTATTTCAATAGGTTCATTTTCAAAGTTTGAGAAAACCCCCCGGCAGTTAAATTATAAAAATAAACTCCGCTTGGCAGTTCTGTTGCGGTAAATTCAACTTCATAACTTCCTTCCCGCAAATCATTATTAATCAGAGTTCTTATTTCATTACCAAGAACGTCGTAAACTTTAAGTGAAACAAAAGATGAATTTGGAATGCTGAATGCAATTTTCGTTCCCGGGTTAAACGGATTTGGATAATTTTGCATAAGTGCAAATTCATTAACAGGAATGATATTAACTTCCACTTCATTACTGTAAGTATAATTACCGTCAAAATCTATCTGCTTCAACCGATAATAATATTTACCAACACTCAGAGAATTATCATTGAATGAATAGTAACGGATTTCTGTTGAAGTTCCCGATCCATTTACAAAACCAATATTCAACCATTGCCCGGTTTCCGAACTTCGTCTTTCAATTTCGAATCCATAATTATTTACTTCCGTTGCTGTGATCCAGCTTAATGTAACATCACTACTGTAAACTTCTGCTGAAAAAGAAACCAGTTCAACCGGAACAATTGAGAACTGATATTCATAAACTCCCTGACCAACAGCAGATCCGCAGCCGGCATACAAGGTATGATTAGCTGTTGAATTAAATAACAAACCTCTGATGCCGTAAGTATCAAGCATAGTTCCATTATTAAAAGTAGTCCAGGTATCACCACCATCTGTTGTTGCCCAAACACCAATATTTAATAATGTAGCCCGATCTAACCCAACATAAAACTGGTTATCGAACAATGGTCTGATTGCACAAGAACGAATAAGAGTTCCTACATCAACTGGGAGTCCGGTGTGCTTTTTCGTCCAGTTAGCACCGGCATCAGTTGAAACATAAAATCCGCCATTTAAAGTATTCATAAATAAACCAGCAATGACAACATTTGGATTTGCAGTGCTTACTTGCATCGTTCTTACAGGATTTATTTCAGCAGGATCAGTTGGAAGTCCTGTACTTGAAAGAAACCAGTTAGCGCCTCCATCCGTACTTTTATAAATTGCAGAAGGACCCATCGATGTTGCAACCATAAACGATGAACCTGCATAAATTGTGTTTGGATCAGTCGGAGACATTGCAAGTGAAAGAAAATTTTTAATTGCTCCTATTCCTGTTGTTATTACAAACCAGTTAGCACCGCCATCTGTTGTTTTATACAAACCATTAACAGCATCAGCTGTTCCGTTAAAATTTGCACACCATGCAATATTCGGATTAGTTGGATGAACCATAACAGCCTGAATTGCTATGGCTTCAGATATACCTGTATTAACTTGTGTCCAGGAAGTTCCTCCATTAGTGGTTTTGTAAACTCCTGCATTAGCACCTACACCAGTTCCAACGTATAAATTTTGCGGGCTGCCTGTACAAATAGCAATTGCCTGAACCCCTATATTCAATAGTCCCGTATTAAACTGGTTCCAGGTTATTCCTCCATCGGTTGTTTTATTCACTCCTTCATCAAGACCGCATGCATACATAATGTTCTGGTCACTTGGATCATTCACCATACCAAATACACGTCCGACGGTAGTAGTATTTGTAGTCCAGATGTCAATTCCTACGTCCTGGGAAACCCCCAAAGGAGCTACAATCACAACCAGCAGTAGAATATTAAAAAGCTTTTTCATAAGCGTACTCCTTAAAATATTTTTAATTAATAATTTTTAATTATAAGTAAGGTAGAAGTCAGATAGTTTAAGACCATACAAACCCTCCTAACATTTGAATTGAATATGACAAGACAGATATAAACCCTTTAAGGAAAGAATATTAGCAGAGTAAAGTTGGATGACAAGCTCTGCCGTAATCTATTCCAATCGCATACAGAACTAAATTCAAGTGGAAATTGCATTTTAAAATACAAATATGCAAGTGGTCTTCATTATGCTGATAAAAAATTTTATTATTGTGATATACTTCGGAGATATTTATGAGAAAGTTAATTCTATTACCTGTTCTAATGTTAATTACTGTTCAGTTGAATGCCCAGCAAGCTACTGAGAAGCAGAATGTAATTTATCTTTTGAAACAGATGGATAAAGCTGTTGCAAGCAAGGATTCGGTCGTGCTGAGTAAAATATTAACAGATGATTTTACTGGTTCAATTCCGAATGGACAGAACTTTAATAAAAAGTCTTATATCAGTTTTCATTGCAATCCTCAGAGCAAAGTCCGTGAACTAAAAGAAGAACCGACTTCTAATTGGGATGTAAGACTATTTGGTAATTTGGCAGTTATAAATAGAACTATAACATCTTTGGCAAAAACACCGGGAAAAGAAAAGCCTGTTGAAATACAGACAAGAAGACTTGAGGTCTGCATAAAAGTAAAAGAGAGGTGGCATATAACTGCACAGCAAGGAACTGAAGTTCTTAAAAAATAATTTCAGGAAAATAAAATGAAAGAAACAATCTTAAAACTCTTCCTTCGCGATCTTGAAAAACTAAAAACAGAAATTTCTTCTTTTAAAGATGAGAAGAACATCTGGAAAATTTCGGGCGATATAAAAAATTCATCAGGCAATCTTTGCCTTCATCTTTGCGGTAATCTTCAGCATTTTATTGGAGGAGTTCTTGGCAATTCAGGTTATGTAAGGAACCGTGATGCGGAATTCAGCAGGAAGAATGTTCCTCTTCAGGAGTTGGTTATAGAGATTGAATCGACAATAAAGATTGTAGATAAAACTCTCAATGAACTAAAAGAAGAAAAGCTAAAAGAAATATTCCCTTCAAATGTTTTTGGGTATGAGATGACTACAGAATTTTTTCTCGTTCATCTTACAACACATCTTAACTATCACCTCGGGCAAATTAATTATCACAGAAGATTAATTGATAATTAATTTGGGATGATTTCTTAAACCTAATTCATTAAGTTAACATTGGTTTAATATTACAATTATAAATTAATATCAGGATATCAAATGAGAAACAGTTTTATACGAATTGTTGTAATCAGTTCATTGTTAATATGCTTTGAAGGAAGTCCACAATCGGCTTTTGGTGCATTTTGGGAACAGACAAACGGTCCTTTTGGAGGAAACGTAATGTCATTAGCTGTAAATTCAAATCAACACATTCTTGCTGGAACGAGAGGCGGAGGAGTTTTGAGATCAACTGATAACGGAGAAAACTGGATTCAGATCAATAACGGTTTAACAACTAAAGACATTGCAGCCGTAGCAATAAATTCAAGCGATCACATTTTTGCAGCGACAAACAGCGGAGTTTTTCGATCAACAGATAATGGAGATAACTGGACTCCGGTGAACAACGGATTGGATTATCCGTTCATTATTTCATTGGCAATAAATTCAAACGACGACATCTTTGCAGGAACTTTTGAAGGCGGAGGTGTTTTCAGATCAACCGACAACGGTGAAAACTGGACACTTGAAATTGATGGATTAACAAACACGTATGTTTTAGGATTAGGAATAAATTCAAACGATGACATCTTTGCTGCAACTTATGATTATGTTTTCCGTTCAACTGATAACGGAGACAACTGGGTTCAGCTAACGAATGGAATTACAAATCCATTCTGCTGGTGCTTTGCGATCAATTCTTCTGACGACATTTTTTTAGGAACTGAAGGAGGAGGCGGTGTTTTTCGTTCTACAAATAACGGAGACAACTGGACTCAGGTTAATACTGGTTTAACTTCTTCAAATATTGTCGATGCACTTTCAATAAATTCCAATGATGAAGTCTTCGCAGGAACTTATGGTGATGGTGTTTTTCGTTCAACAAACAATGGAGATAACTGGTCGCAAATAAATAATGGACTGACCGGAATGTATATAGTTTCATTTGGCATCAATACAGATGACGATATTTTTACGGGAACTTATCTTGGTGATGGTGTTTTCCGTTCAACCGATAACGGCTCAAACTGGAATCAGATTAACAACGGCTTAACTGCAACTGATGTTCGTGTTGTTTCAGCAAATTCCAATGATGATATTTTTGCAGGAACATACGGAACCGGAATGTTTCGTTCTTCTGATGAAGGAGAAAGCTGGCTGGAAATAAATAATGGATTAACTGCTGCTTATTTCACTTCAATATCGTTTAACTCGAACGGACATATTTTTGCCGGAGCTGATTTTGTAAATAGTGAAGGCGGAGTTTTCCGTTCAACTGACAATGGTGATAGTTGGACTGAAGTAAATCAAAGTATGATCACAACTGATGTTCGGGCTGTTGAAATTAATTCAAGCGATCACATCTTCGCAGGAACTTATTTTGGCGGCGGAGTTTTCCGATCAACAGATAACGGTGAAAGCTGGGTTCAAATAAATAATGGATTGACCTGTACAAATGTTTGGTCATTGGCAATTAATTCCAACGATGAAATTTTTGCTGGAACTGCCGGTTGTGGTTCAGGAGTTTTTCGTTCTACAGATAATGGAGATAACTGGACGCTTATAAATAATGGATTAACATCTACTGATATTGCTTCAATGGTAATTAATTCATATGATATTATTTATGCAGGAACAATGAGCCAAATGGGTACTGGAGGCGGAGTTTTTAGCTCGTCTGATAATGGTGAAACGTGGACTGAACAAAATAATGGCTTAACAAATTTTGATGTTAGTGCTTTGATTATTAATTCATTTGAATCAGGTGATAATGTTTTTGCCGG
>JANWIS010000043.1 GCA_025449775.1 Ignavibacteriaceae bacterium | reverse complement strand
ATAATGGATTATTTGACCAATTATATGGATTTTAGAAATAAGTTTTAGAAAAATTTTTCAACCGGAAGAACTATGGCAGTTATCAAACCTTTCAAAGCACTACGACCTGTAAAAGAAAAAGCTCATCTGGTAGCCAGTGTTCCTTACGATGTAGTTAATAGAGAAGAAGCAAGAAAGTTTGCTTATGGAAATCCGCTGAGCTATTTGAGAATTACGAGATCAGAAATTGAACTGCCTGACAACATTGATGTATATTCACCTCAGGTTTACAAGCAAGCGAAAGAAAATCTTAACAGGATAATAAAAGAGGCTCCGTTAAAAATTGATGACAAGCCGGGATTTTATCTTTACAAATTAGTAATGAACGGAAAATCTCAGACCGGTATTTGCGGAGTATTCTCTGTTGATGATTATGAAAATAATGTGATATTAAAACATGAAAAGACAAGGAAATTAAAAGAAGATGACAGGACGAATCATATTTTGTTTACTGAAGCTCAAACAGGAATTGTGCTTTTATCCTGCCGCGGAGTAAAAAGTATAAACGATATTGTTAACAAAACAATGATGGAAAACGAACCAGAATATGACTTCACAGCAAATGATGGCATTCAACACAGTGTCTGGATCGTTCCGGAAATTTTTAATGCTGCTATCATAACTGAGTTTGAAAAGATTGATAAGCTTTACGTTGCCGATGGCCATCACAGGGTAAAGAGTGCAAGCCGTGCAAGGGAAGAAAAGATGAAAGCAAATCCGAATCATAAAGGAGATGAAGAGTATAATTATTTTGGTGCAGTAATCTTTCCTGATTACCAGTTGAATATATTATCTTACAACCGTGTTGTTCTTGATTTGAACGGATTGAGCAAAGATGTTTTTCTGAATGCGGTGAGTGAAAAATTTGAAGTCAGTCAGACAACAGAAAAGGAACCCAGGAAAAAAAATAATTTCTGTCTTTACCTAGATAAGCAATGGTATAATTTAAAAGCAAGAGATTCTGTGCTTGCAAGTTTAAGTCTTACCAAATCAATTGGAGAAAAACTTGACGTGAGCATTCTCCAGAATTTTTTGCTTCACCCGGTACTTGGAATCGAGGATCAGCGAACAAGCGACAGAATAGATTTTATCGGCGGAATAAGAGGTACAAAAGAGCTTGAAAAGCTCGTTGATTCTGGTAAAGCTGCTGCTGCCTTTTCTCTTTACCCGGTCGGACTCGATGACCTGATGAATATTTCTGATGCAGGCGAAATTATGCCTCCGAAATCTACCTGGTTCGAGCCGAAACTTAGAGATGGATTGCTGACTCATTTAATCTAATAAGATTTATTTCATTAAAAGGAATTAAAATGGAAAAAAGGATTTATAATTTTAGTGCCGGCCCTGCAATTTTACCTGAAGAAGTTCTGCTTGAAGTTCAGAAAGATTTGTTTGCTTTGCCGGGTGTTGGAATGTCAATAATGGAGATCAGTCACCGCTCAAAACCTTATGATGCAATTCATACTGAAGCAAAAGCGAATCTGAGTAAGCTGCTGGGTATTCCCGATGATTACGAAATATTGTTTTTACAGGGTGGTGCAAGTCTTCAGTTCTCAATGGTTCCATTAAATTTAATGCCGCCAAAAAATAAAGCCGATTACATCTCAACAGGAAGCTGGTCTAAAAAAGCAATCAAAGAAGCAAAAAGAGTCGGGACTGTAAATATTGCAGCAACCACAGAAGAAGGTGAGGGAGAACATAAATATTTTAAAAGGATTCCAAAGCAAAGTGAACTTAAACTCGATCCTGATGCTTCTTATGTTCACTTCACTTCCAATAACACAATCTTCGGAACACAATGGCAAACGGAACCTGAAGTTGGTAAAGTTTCTCTTGTGTGCGATGCTTCATCAGATATTCTTCATAAAAAAATTGATGTGAAGAAATACGGATTAATTTACGCCGGTGCACAAAAGAATATGGGTCCTTCCGGTGTTACACTTGTAATCATCAGGAAAGAACTTGTTGAAAGAAGTCAGGATTCACTTCACACAATGCTCAACTACAAAATTCATGTAGAAAATGATTCGTTGTACAACACTCCGACAACATTCGGTGTTTATATTATAATGCTTGTTACACGGTGGCTTTTAAAGATGGGCGGACTTGATAAAATGTATGCGATCAACAAAAATAAAGCAGATATTCTTTATCGCTGCATAGATGAAAGCGGAGGATATTATAAAGGTCATGCTGAAAAAGACAGCCGTTCGCTTATGAACTTAACATTTAATCTTTCATCAGAAGCTCTGGAGAAAAAATTAATTGATGAAGCAACAAAAGCTGGATACAATGGGCTGAAAGGACATAGATCTGTTGGCGGATTACGTGCTTCTATTTATAATGCTTTCCCAACCAAAGGCGTTGAAGATCTTGTATCTTTTATGAAAGATTTTCAAAAGAAAAACGGATGATGAAAGGAACATTCATAATAATTCTATTAACTCTCTTTACTTTTTCCTGCAGTAAAAAGGAAGAAATAAAATTTGAGGCATTTAGCCCTGAAGCATTTGCGTTCGATATTGGCGAAAACTGGGAAGTGAATGCTACAGTAAATGTAAGAGGATTTAAGAAAATAAAATCAGGTGATGATAATTCCGTTTCACTGCGCTACGAAATTGATCTTGTTCATCCTGCAGGCGATTCAACAAAAAAAATATTCAGTGATTCGAGAGAAGTTAAGGAAAAAGAAATAGATGATGTTCAGCTCGAAGCACAATTTGAATTAGATGTCTCTTCTGCACAGGGCAAGTATAAATTGATTTTTAATATAAAGGATAATAATTCAGGAAAGTCAACTTCATCAGAGGTTGAATTTGAGCTGAAGGATTAAAAATTAATTGACTGGCTCTTCAGGCGGAATAAGTTTTCTACCGGCAAACCCGGCTTCAACATCGTGATAATAAAGGATATCATCTTCATCACTTCTCCAGCAAAGAAAAACTTCCTTGCCATCAATTAACGCCGGGAAATCTACCAGCCCGATTGAAAAATTCCAGTCCTTAAAATAACAGCCGATTTCTTCAAGCTCATTCATAAATTTTTCAACATTATCAGCAAGCTTCTGGATGCGCGGATCTTTTTCCACACCTTCCCCAACTTCTTCAGCCACTAATCGCATTTCTCTGCTTGTATCAAGAATATCTTTAACTATTTTTTTTACCAGCGGCAAAGTTTTCCTGGCTTGAGAAGGAGTAAAGTATTTTAAATCTGTCGTCATTACATATATAATTATTTTTGTACTGCTAATATTAAAACAATAATCATCTAAAAAAAGATTAATATTTGTCCCGTGTTTCCAAAATTTTAAATAGAGAAAAATTTTCGTTTCTCTGTAATCAGATTAGTTTCCCGATTTATATTTTTTTGAATACGCCGACAGTAATCAAATCATAGGAATAATATTGTTTTAATATTATTAATTTTGATTTACACATAAATCTCGTTTTAATGTCACAAACACCTTCACAGCTCACATATAAAAAAATACTGCGTTTCTGGCTGCCTTTGGCTGCAACATGGGTTATGATGTCAGTTGAAGGACCTTACCTTGCAGCACTTATTGCAAGGTCTGCTGAACCAAAATTTAATCTTGCGGCATATGGAATCGCATATTCTCTTGTGTTAATTGTTGAAGCACCAATTATTATGATTATGAGTGCAGCAATTGCTCTTGTAAGAGATAGCCAATCTTTCAAGATGCTGAAAAACTTTACTTACAGCGCAAACATCATAATCACTTTAATACTAATAATATTGGTAATACCTCCTGTTTTCTATTTTATCACGGAAGATCTAATCGGGCTGCCAGCCAAAGTTTCAGAATTAACTCATGTTGCAACAATAATATTAATTCCCTGGCCGGGTGCAATCGGTTATCGCAGGTTTTACCAGGGATTGCTTATTAAAAACGATATGACCAGGAAAGTTGCTTATGGTACTGTGATCCGGTTATTTACAATGTCACTGTGTGCATTTTTGTTATTTGCGTCTGGAATTGTTGAAGGAGTTATCATCGGTGCAATTTCTCTTTCATCAGGAGTAATATTGGAAGCCGTTGCAGTAAGATTGATGGTTAAAAATGTAATCAAAAAAATATTTGAAACAGATACAAAGGGCGAAGCAACAATATCGTACAAGGAAATTTACAGATTCTATTATCCCCTGGCATTAACTTCATTGATTGGATTGGGGGTTCAGCCGCTGGTAACTTTTTTTGTTGGAAAAAGTGCGATGGCAATTGAATCGCTTGCCATCCTACCCGTGGTAACATCGTTTGTATTTATTTTCAGAGCACTTGGTTTATCATACCAGGAAGTAATCATTTCTCTGATGGGACAGAAGAACGAAGGATTTCATCAGCTGAAAAATTTCGGATTAATATTAGCTGTTCTTCTGGTTACAATTGTAGCTTTGTTCGCTTTTACACCTCTTTCAGAATTCTGGTTCATCACTGTTTCAGGATTATCTGTATCGCTTGCAGAATTCTCGAAGCTTCCACTGATAATTATGTTTTTCTTTCCTGCTCTTACTGTTATAATAAGCATTCAGAGAGGTTTGTTAGTATCATCTAAAAATACGAATCCAATAACTGTGGGGACTATCATCGAATTCTCAACTATCGTCTTACTTCTTTTTATTTTAATAAATTTTTTCGATGTGGTTGGTGCGGTTGCAGCAACGGTTTCATTTGTATTGGGAAGAATCTCTGCTAATATTTATTTAACTCCTTCATCAATTCGTTCTTCAAATCGTTCTGGAGTTACTGAGAAGAATTAAAAATTTAAAGCGGAAAATGATATGTGAGCGCTAAGCTTTCTACACCGGGATTTGTATTACCAAGACTTGCATTTGAAATATGGTTGAAACTTAATCCTACCTTTATGTCACCATCAAGTTTAATAAAAACTTCTACCTGTGATCTAAATTCCAAAAGAAAATCAAGATCTTTACTGTTGTTTTTATAATAAATACCGGGCGCAAAACTTGGAGAAATATAAATGATAGACGTAATTGGAATATCAATAAATATTCCTGCAAAGAAACTTAAGGCTCCTGATGTATTAGCCATTACCCCTGTTAATGGTTTTACATCCCAATCAACCTGATATAGCTGAAATTCAGCTCTCCCCTCAAAAGCAATTTTGTCTCTTTGAAGAATATCAAATACTGCTGCCGAGATTGAAATATAATTTCTTTCATCTTCTGCATAGATGCTACAAGAAAAACCGATTGATAATATAAAGAAGAGGTCAAGTCTTATTTTTTTAAAGCTCATAGATAAAATAAGTGCTTCAACAAAGTGTATAATCTGCAAAAAAATTCCGTGCGACT
>JANWIS010000042.1 GCA_025449775.1 Ignavibacteriaceae bacterium | reverse complement strand
ATTAATCCTTCTTCACCGATTAATAATTCACAATTTTCAGCAATCTTTCCGGATAATTTTTTTGCGGCTGATTCATCATTTACAACAACAGTCCCCGGCTTGAACTCATTAATTTGCTGAAGAAGCAAATCAGTATTAGAGTTCACACTCAATCCTGCAACTTTAAATTCATCTCTGAAATTTCTTATCACATTCAGGCAATTAACACCGATTGAGCCGGAAGAACCGAGTATAAAAACTTTCTTCATTTGGTTTAAAAATAATGAAAAACCATCTAAAGATTAAGTTAAAGTTGTGAGATATTTTTGGCTTAAATAATGTAATAACAAGTCTTTAAATGACCTTGAAAGCGTTAAATAAATCCTTATTTTGCAGGAGTATGAAAAAGATAGTTACAGTAATAATTTTCTGTCTGCTATTGACTTTTGCTTACGCACAGCAGAGAGTTGATCAGCGATTAGCTTTAGCACAAGGTTATGAACAAGCCGGTGATTTTAATTCAGCAGCCAAAATTTATGAGGAATTATATTTATCCGATCCAGCAAACTCTCAGTATATAAGTTCATTATACCGGGTTTATATTCAGATTAAAAATTATGCAGCACTGATTAATATTCTTGAAGAAAGAATCACACAAGTACCTGACGATATCTCGTCGTACGGAATGCTCGGCTCATCTTATTACTTAATGGGGAATGAAGAAAAAGCTTCTGAAGTATGGCGATCGCCTTTCATTTCAGGAAATGTCAATCCGGTTTTTTACAGGGTGATAGCTGACTATGCCTTGGAAAGAAGAGCATTCGAAACGGCAATTGAACTTTATGAAGAAGGAAAAAATATTTCACCCGAAAAAGTTTTATATGCTTATGACCTTGCCAGGTTATATTCTTTTACAATGCAATTTGAAAAAGCGGCAGAAGAGTATTGTTTTATTCTCACTACTGATCCGGCACAACTTCCGACTATTGAAGCAAAAGTTTTTGAAAATGTAAACAGACCCGGTGCTCTCGATGCAACATTAAAAATTATCAGTGACTGTTCAATAAAAAGCAATATCAGTTTTTCGTACCTGCTTGCAAAACTTTACACTGAAAAGAAATTATATGACAAAGCATATGAAACTTATCTTTATATAGATGAAGCACAATCAGGCCAGGGAAAAGAGCTTTACAGGTTCGGTCAGCAGATGTATTCCGAAAAACAGTACCAGTTGTCTTCAGAAGTTTTTAATAAAATAATAGAATTGTATCCTGATTCACCTATCATTTCGTTTGCAAGACTTGGATATCCAAGATCTCTTGAAGCATCACTCTTCGAAGAGTATACAAAAGCTCTTCCTCTGTGGAAATCATATTTTCCGCTTCAAAAATTTTTTTCAGATGATATTGAAAAAGTATTAACTGCGTTCAATGACGTAATAAATCTTTATAAGCACTCAGAACCCGCTTATGAAGCCATGTTAAGAACTGCAATAGTAAAATTTTATCTTCAGAATAATTTTGAAGAAGCACGACAACTTCTGAAAACTATTGTAAACGAAGCACCGCTTTCAAAAATATCTGCCGAAGCCAGCCTTGAGCTGGGAAACATCGATCTCATCGAAGGAAAAATTGATGACGCTGAAAGAGATTACACTTCTGTGATGAGCTTGCATACTGCAAGGGAAGATGAAAAGATCAAAGCAGTTTACAAGCTGGCAAGAATAAAAATTTATCGCGGGCAGTTTATAGAAGCACGGGAACTTTTATCAAAAGTGCTGACAAATTTAAAAGATAATTCTGCAAATGATGCTGTGGAGCTTTCACTTTTACTGAACCCTGAGATGAGTGATTCGTCTAATCTGCTGATATTTGCTCAGGCTGAATTTTTAACTGAACAAAAAAAATTCAATGAGGCAGCTGATAATTATAAAAAGCTTTCAAATAATCAGCAGGCTTTTATTTTGCAATCAATTTCGGCAGTACGGTACGGCGAAATGATGATAGCAATTGATAATTACCAGGAAGCGATTTTAGTGCTTGAACAAGTCTCTTCTGCAGGTGAAAAAAATATTTATTCTGACAAAGCAGTATATTTACTCGGAAAAATTTATCAGTTCGGTACTCAGAATTACACTAAAGCCGGAGAGTTTTACCAGAAATTATTAACTGATTATCCTAAATCGATTTATGCAGAAAATGCAAGAGAACAGCTTCTACTATTACAGAACAAGCCGGGAACTTAAATGAATAAAAAACAGGGACAGAAAATTGTTAAATGTTCTTTCTGCGGAAGAGAAGGACAGGAAGTCGGCAGTATGATTGCCGGACCTGATGTTTATATCTGTGATATTTGTATTGCAAGCAGTGTTGACATTCTTAAAACTAATCTTTCCGCTTCACAGAATAACCGCCAAAAAGAAAATTACAAGCACACTCCGGAATCAATCAACAAACAGCTCGATGAATATGTAATCGGTCAGGAAAGAGCAAAGAAAGTTTTGTCCGTTGCTGTTTACAATCATTTTAAAAGGATAAGTACACGGCTGGCATTTTTTGAATTGGAAGATGTTGAGATTGAGAAGAGCAATATTATGCTTATCGGACCAACCGGTGTTGGTAAAACACTTCTTGCGCAAACACTGGCAAAAATTCTTGATGTACCTTTTGCAATTGCAGATGCAACAACATTAACTGAAGCCGGGTATGTTGGTGATGATGTTGAAACAGTTCTTGTTCATCTTCTGCAGGCTGCAGATTATAATCTTGACAAAGCGCAAAAGGGTATAGTTTATATAGATGAAATTGATAAGATAGCAAGGAAGAGCGAAAGCACTTCAATCACCCGAGATGTTTCAGGTGAAGGAGTTCAGCAGGCACTTTTAAAAATATTGGAAGGAACAAATGCCGGTGTTCCGCCAAAAGGTGGAAGGAAACATCCCGAACAAAGCTTGATAAATGTAAACACAAAAAATATTCTTTTCATACTCGGCGGTGCATTTGATGGAATAGATAAAATAATCGCAGCAAGAATTAATAAAAATAAAATGGGCTTTGCACGTGATATAAAAGACAAAGAACATGAACAGGACCTTATTAAATTCATTCAGCCCGAAGATTTGCTGAAGTATGGATTGATACCGGAGTTGATCGGAAGAATTCCAGTTGTTGCTCCACTTCATCAGCTTAGTGAACAGGCGATGCTAAGGATTTTAACTGACCCGAAGAATGCAATATTGAAGCAGTACAAAAAATTATTTTTGATGGAAGGCGTTGAGCTTGAATTTGATAAGTTTGCTTTAAATGCAATAGTTGAAAAAGCAATGACAAAGAAAACTGGTGCAAGGGCGCTGCGTTCTATTGTGGAAGAATTTATGCTTGATATTATGTACGAACTTCCCAATAAAAAAGATATTGAAAAATGTGTCATCACAAAAGATGTAGTTGAAAAAGGAGATGAACCGATTTTCCTTAAGTCTGAAAAGAAATCTGCGTAGAAAAACCTGTTCCTATATATCATTGCCGAAGTAAAACATAATTATTGAACGATTCTACTAAATAACACTATGAATAAAACAATCCTATTTATATTAATTTTTGTAACTCTCATTTCATCTGCAGTAATTCCGCAATCTAAAATCCTCATTACAATGGATATTAATCAAACCGATCATCTTAAAGCTTACGGAATTACATATCGTGCATTAACCAAAGCATACAAAGCTGACTGGCTTCTTAATTACCGTGGAGGTTCTTTTCTTATTGATTACAGCGATGAACTTGCATCAGAATGCAGACTTGAAAACGTCACGTTCGAATCGGTTACATTATCACAGGCTTCCGAGATTTATGCTTTTGTTCAAAGTGAAGAAAATAATATGGATGCTATCAGGCTGGAGAAAGCTCCGAAGATTGCTGTTTATGTTCCTCCCGGTTTTCAGCCATGGGATGATGCCGTAACTCTTGTTCTTGAATATGCAAAAGTTCCTTATGATAAAATCTGGAATGATGAAATTCTTAAAGGCGATCTCGATAATTACGACTGGCTTCATCTGCATCACGAAGATTTTACGGGGCAGTATGGAAAATTTTATGGAAGCTTTGCTAATGCGCAATGGTATGTAGATCAGCAATTGAGCTATGAACAGAATGCAAAGCAGAACGGATACAAAAAAGTCTCTGATATGATGCAAACTATCTCGATAGACATAAAAAATTATGTTGGAAAAGGCGGTTTTGTTTTTGCAATGTGTTCTGCAACTGATTCGTACGATATAACTCTTTCAGCGATTGGTTTGGATATTTGTGAGTCGATGTATGATGGTGATTCAGCTGATCCGGATGCTCAGCAAAAACTTAATTACGATAATACGTTTGCCTTTACAAATTTTCACCTTGAAAAGAATCCGTATGTTTATGAGTACAGCGACATTGACATACAACCGATTGAAGTAGGAAATTTTGAAAACGATTACTTCACTCTCTTCGAGTTCTCTGCAAAGTACGATCCTGTTCCAACAATGTTGACTCAGTGTCATGTAAATATTCTGAGAGGATTTATGGGACAGACTTCTATGTTCAGAAGAAGCACAATTAAAAACTCAGTAATTAATCTTGCTGAGAGAAAAGGTACCGACCAGGTTAAATATATTCACGGGAATTTTGGAAGGGGAACATTCACATTTTACGGCGGTCACGATCCCGAAGATTATCAGCATGCTGTCGGTGATCCGCCAACTGATCTTAATCTGTATCAAAATTCTCCCGGGTACAGACTGATCTTGAACAACATTCTTTTTCCTGCAGCCACAAAGAAGAAACAAAAAACTTGAAATCAGTACACATCAAAAATTCAAAAGAAGAATTCACAATCGGAAAGATAGTTTGCGTTGGAAGAAATTATGCTGAGCATGCAAAAGAACTAGGTAATGAAATACCTGATAAACCGGTGATATTTTTAAAACCTGCTTCTGCTGTAATTCATTCAGGAGAAAAAATAATTCATCCTGATTATGGAAATGAACTTCACCATGAGGTAGAACTAGTTCTGCTGATTGGCGAGACTATTAAAAATACAAATATTGCTCAATCAGAGAAAGCAATTATTGGATATGGAGTTGGACTCGATATGACTTTGCGAGATGTTCAGAATGAACTGAAGAAAAAAGGAAATCCCTGGACACTTGCAAAGTGCTTTGATACTTCCGCAGTTATTTCAGGTTTTGTTTTGAAAAAAGATTATCAATTAAAAGATGACGAAAAACTTGAGCTGAAAGTAAATGGCGCAGTAAAACAAAGTGACAGTTTGAAAAGTATGATCTTCAACCCTGCAGAAATTGTGGAATATATTTCTTCAATAATGACATTAGAAAAAGGAGATTTAATTTTTACAGGGACACCGGCAGGCGTAAGCAGAGTTAACAGGGGAGATAAACTTGAAGCAAAGCTTGGGGAAATAGCAGAGCTTGTTTGTTCGGTCATTTAAAAACTTACCACGAATTATTTATTCAATTCCTTCAAAGATCTTTTTATTAATTCTTCCAAACTGATTGCAGAATCTCCCGAAAGAATTTTATGTATTGCTTTTTCTGATGAAGCAAGGTTATATCCCAATGTTGTAAGTGCGGACACAGCTTCTTTTTGAATACTTGGTTTTCTAGTTGTCAATCCTTCTTCTTTGATATCTCTAACTTTATTCTTCAGCTCAAGAATTAATCGCTCGGCAG
Source organism: Ignavibacteriaceae bacterium (assembly GCA_025449775.1). Classification (GTDB taxonomy): domain Bacteria; phylum Bacteroidota; class Ignavibacteria; order Ignavibacteriales; family Ignavibacteriaceae; genus IGN2. The sequence goes on along the minus strand of JANWIS010000042.1, from coordinate 204 downwards.
TTTTTCTTCCTATCCCCGGAACAGCAATCATCCTTTCGATATTGTTTGTTATAATTGCCTGCTTTAAATCATCCGTCGAAATTCCTGATAATAAACTCAAAGCTGATTTTGGTCCGACACCATTAATTGAAATAAGAAGTTCAAACATTTCTTTCTCTGCTTCGGAATAAAAACCAAATAGGGTAATCGAATCTTCTTTTACAT
>JANWIS010000041.1 GCA_025449775.1 Ignavibacteriaceae bacterium | reverse complement strand
TCGAGCTCTTCAAGCCCAACAGGAATTTTCATTCCGACGCTGTTAAATAATTCTTCCAACTCGTAAGTCATGCTTAAAAAAGATGGTCCCAGATCAAAACGAAAACCATCCTGTTCAAGAATATTTAATCTTCCACCAGAAGTTGAATGCTTCTCAAGAATTGTTACATCGTAACCCTTAGCTGAAAGTCTTAATGCGGATGACAATCCACCAAGACCGGAGCCAATAATTATAACTTTTTTCATCGACGATTAATAAATCTTTGGTATAAGCTATAAAATTCTTTTTAAATATTTTATGTTATTTTGATTACCGGCAGTGGTTTTTAAAATAGATTTACGACTTGATGAAGAAAAGCGAAATGTTAACTTGAAGAGGTGAAGTGATTTTGGCTTTTGAAGAGAGAAAAGAAAGTTAAATAATGAGTCTGGTTTTTTGAACGATGTTGGTTACATTTTAAAATATCAGCAGAAGGAAAAGCTCGCAGAAAGATTAAAGAGATGCCTCATCATATTGAATCCCTTCATAATCGTAGTCAGGGCTGGTTGCTGTAGTTTTAACACCACGGGTATTGAATTCTACTTGTTGTCCCGGTGCAAGATCAAATATAGTTGCACTTGTCTCTTGACCGGCGATCGTAAATTTTATAAAAATATTAGCTAAAGGCTTATTAAGGTTGTTTTTAATTTTTCCCTTAACCACAGCCATATATAATGGTGCCGATGCTACTGAGGCATTAATCTCATAACTTGGTTGTTTAGACATCAGGATTTTACCTGTAACTTCTACATCCTCTTTTGTCTCTCGTGTCATGAAATAATAAACAACGCCACCTATGGTCGCCAGAAAGATGAACACTGTGAGAAATTTCATCATAATTCCTCCATTTCCTCCTTTTAACTTGTATTGAATTCTACAAAAACTATTCCTTTAGAAATTTTGAGCAAAATATGAACCTTTCCTTTTAAGCAGGCCATCTTTAAATGGAAATATTCTAAATCAATACATCAGAAGTAGTAGCAGTTATTGGTGAAATAACAGATAAAAGCAATTTTACTTTACCACGGTTCAGATGAAAAAAGGACGCTTAGGGTATCGTACTTTCCTAATTTCATTATCAACGCCTCCGAAGTAATTAAACATTTATCAGGTTCATAAATGTATTTGTATGCCTTAAGAGGCTCAATTGAATTTGAAATTATCTGTGTTATCCTTTTTGAAAAAATATTTATCCTGAATCCTTTGAATATCTTAAACAAAATTTTTGACAATAGCTTGATTCTAAAAGTTTTCTGAAAAAAATATTCATTTAGATATTCTGTATGAAATGAAATAAATAATATTGGCAATCCTAATTGTTCCAGCTTGTCTGTTAAAGAAGGAAGAATAAAAAATTCTCCTCCTTCGATATCCACTTTTATAAAATCCACCTTTTCTATTTTTTCCTTTTCAATGAATTTTTCAAATGAAATTGTCTGGATAGCTGCCTGGTTATTCTTGTCTCTTGTTCTTTGAATAAGGCTTGAAGCAGAATCACCGAAAACATTTCGTGAGAATAAAATTTGTGTCGAACTGTCTTTCCAGATTGCAAGATTATGACATTTAATTTTATCACTGACTTGTGGATTTAAACTCACATTGTGCAGCAGCTGATTGAAGATTACAGGATCCGGATCGATTGAATGAACAAATGAAGAAAGATGTGCCGCATAAATTGTTAATGGTCCTGCCCAGCTTCCGATATCAATAACCACATCACTTTCTTTAATGAACCTTTTGAAAACTTTAAAAGATTCCGGCTCCCACTTTCCCGATGCAATAAAATTCCATATCTCTGTGAACTGGAATGGGTTTACAGTAAGCTCAATTTCATCAATCTTTAATTTTAAATTCCCCATTTATTCTTTTATTATTTCAACTTCATCCATTGTCAGCCATTTATTCGGATCGATTTCCGGCACATTATCACCGGGAATTTTTATTGAACCAGAACAGCTTTCCATCTCAACCTTGAAAACCTCATCACCAATTTTCACTTCAACCGGTACAGAAAACTGTAAATTGTTTTCAATCTGCCATTCAAGATTCAGAGCCCCATCTATAATTTCTGCTTTCAGATGAGGAAGAGAAGCCTGTCTGAAATAAACTTCCCAGAACCAACCAAGGTTTTTACCGGAAACATTCTCAGCGATTTCAAGAAACTCATCAGTCGTTGCAAACCTGCATTGCCCGCCATCTTTTATGTCTTCCATTTTTGGATCCGGATAAGCCCATCTTCTTAAAACTTTTCTGAAAGTTTCATCTCCGATGTAATAACGCAAAGTATGTAAAACATATGATCCCTTTGAATACATATCGTTTGTATAAGCTTCACTTGATGTCATTTCTTTTCTTGGTGCAATGGGCTGTTCGTTTTTCCAGAGCTTCCAGTTCATCATAAATGCTGAAGCATTTCCATCTACAAGATTATCTTCTATATAAAGAGTCTGCATATAACCGCACACAGCTTCGTGAATCCAGAAATCACTCCAGTCTTTTGCAGTAACCATATTCCCCCACCACTCGTGTCCGAGCTCATGATGATGAAGCCAGTCAAATCCAAACTGATCATCTCTGTATCCATATCCGTTTCCTATAATTGTCTGATGTTCCATTCCAAGGTATGGAGCTTCTGCAACACCGTATTTTTCAGTACGAAAAGGATAAGGACCGAGAAGCTCTTCATAATATTTTAAATGTTCCAAAAACTCAGGACAATGTTTTTTTGCTTTTTCAATATTTTCCGGAAGAACCCAGATAGTGATAGGAATTATTTCTCCCGTTATGCTTGAATATTCATATTGAATGGTATCATACGGCGCAATGTTTACGGAGATGCCGTAATTATTAATTGGAGTGGACACAAACCAACTGAAAGTCTTTGTACCTTCTTTGTTGTCGAGAATGTATCTCAGCTTTCCATTTGATGCGCAGACTAAATTTTTTGGAACTGTCCAGTTTAATAAAACAGAATCAGCTTCGTCGGATGGATGATCTTTGCACGGAAACCAGATATCTGCACCACCCCCCTGACAAGTTACACCAACCCAGTGATCTCCGTTTTTAGTTTTTGACCAGATAAATCCATCATCCCATGGTGGACGATCAGCAACGCTAGGTTTTCCGACATAATAAATTTTTATTGTGAACAAATTTCCTTTAGTTACTGCATCCGGAAGATCAATTTTTATTTTTCCTTTTTCGTGTTTGAACTTTAGTTCGATATAATCTTTTGGTGAATCCCAAATAATTTTTGATATTCTGAACCTGTCATCAAGATCAAGCACAAATTCTTTCATATCATTAACAGCCTGTGCTGTTACAGCAACCCAGCCCGATATTGTTTGTTTTTCCGGATCAATCTTAAGATTGATATTATAAAACTTAATATCATAAGCAGACCATTCCAGAGTAAGCGGACCACCGGAATCCTGTGAACCGAATTCTTGTGTGTAACTCAAGTATGAACTTGCGAGAAAAATTAATAGTGAAGCGAATGAAAATTTCATTTTAAAATTATTTAAGTAGTAGCGACAAAAATATGATTGATAAAAAGTTTGCACTAAGCATGTTCGAACAGAGCACAAACTGCACCAGCCGGATCTTCAATAATACAATATCTTCCGTAACCCTTTATATCTTTTGGTCCGACTAAGACTTTCCCACCGTTTTCACTGCACTGTTCTGCGCTTTCGTCCGCACTTTTTACCGTGATATAAATTAACCATTTCGATGGAAACTCTGAATTACTTCCTCGTTTATGACAAACACCGGCTTTTGTCGTTCCGCTCACAGGTGAATTCATATTAAAGTCGTTGTAATCGCCCATTGATACTGGTGAAGATTTCCATCCAACAACTTTGCTGTAAAAGTCTTTTACTTTCTCAGCATCGGGAACTGTTAAATCGAACCAGGTAATAGAACCTATTTCGGGTTTTTCCTTTTCGCTCATTTTTATTCCTTTATTATAAATAATTGATTCATCAGAAAGTTGTAAGTTTCTCGGAAATAATGATTTCTAAAATATTATCTATTAATTTCATTGTTTTCTATCATACAAATTATAATTTTATAACCACAATTTTAGAACTGACTAAATATTACTAAACTATTTCTATCAATAAACTATAAGGAGGCTTTATGAAAAAGCTTTGTTTAATTCTTTTCGCAGTTCTATTCATTTCGGTGCTTGGTAATGCACAAGATATGAGTGATCTAAAAAATAAAGTTCAAATGATGAACGATGAGTCTGCTAAAAAATGGGTTGCTGGCGACATGGAATCACTTTGGGGCAGCTATGATGAAAATATTATTTCAATGCCTAGCTATGAACCGATGATGAAAGGAATTGAAGCATGCAAAGAGTCATATAAAAAAATGAATGATGCCGGAATGAAAGTAACTGCATTTAAATCAACCGTGACTGATGTAATGCAGGCAGGTAATTTGGTTGTCGATATCGGAACATACGAAATATCAATGATTATACCCCAGATGGGTGATCAGCCATGGAATGATCACGGGAAATATATGACAATATGGGAAATGCAGGATGATGGTTCTTTAAAAATAAAAGTTGAAACATGGAACACAGATGTTAATCCATGGATGGAGATGCAGAAGAGTCAGGGTCAGATGGAAAGCAAAGACGAGCACAAGCATTAATATTTCTGAAATGAAAACTAAAAAGGCGAACTGTAATGGTTCGCCTTTTATATTTTCAGAAAAAGAAAAATTTATTACGAACCGCTTTTCTTTACATCCAATCCTATTGATTTAAAATATGCTTCCTGGTTTGGCTCTCTTCCGAGAAATTCAATTACCATTTCAAGCTCATCGCGCGAACCGCCATTTGAGAGAATAATATCACGATACCTTAATCCTGTATTGACATCCATCACACCGTTTGTTTCAAAAACAGAGAACATATCCTGTGCATAAACTAATGACCACAAGTAACCGTAATAACCGGCGGCATATCCCATCAAATGTCCGAACGAAGCCTGCATTGTTGTGCCGTCAAGATAAGGATAAAGTGTTATCTGGTTCTGAAGTTCTTTAACAACTTCTGTTGTTGTTTTACTGCCGATAGGATCGTATTTATCGTGAAGAGTGAAATCAATCATTCCGTACAATACTTGCTGAGTGTTTGCAAGTCCCGAACCGACATTCTTTGAAGCGAGCATTTTATTAAATAATTCTTCCGGTAAAACTTCCTCGGTTTTATAATGTTTGGCAAAAAGTTTCAGCGATTCATAATTCCATATCCAGTTTTCAAAAATCTGGGAAGGTGCTTCAACAAAATCTCGTGAGACAGAGGTTCCTGAATGTGAAGAAAGTTTTGTTTTCGTTAAAACATTATGAAGCACGTGACCAAACTCATGGAAAAAAGTTTCAACTTCATCATGTAGCAATAAAGAAGGTGTATCGTCTGTGGGAGCCGGGAAGTTACAGACTAATGTTGCCGTTGGAAACTGGTAACCCTCTGAAGTTTCTTTTCCGCTGATCATCGGGAAACAAGCGGCATGAGAATATTTATTCGGTCGCGGATAAAGATCAACATAAAATCTTGAAATAATTTTACCATCCTGTTTTACATTAAACAATCTTACATCCTTCTGCCAGACGGATGGGTTTTTTACTTCTTCAAATTCAACACCGAATAGATGCTGTGCTGTTTGAAAAAGTCCATCAATGACATTATTCATTTCAAAATATTCTTTAACAAGATTCTGATCGAGATCATATTTTTCTTTCAGCAGAAAATTGTTGTAGTATGAAGATTCCCATGGCTGAATAACATCGACAGTGTCACTACCAACTTTTTCTTTCTTTATTGTCAGCAGCTCGTCATAATCCATCCGTGCTTTTTCTTTTAGCTTTTCTATCAGGTTGTTTTCAAAATCCCAAACATTTTGCGGAAGCTTTGCCATCCTGTCTCCAACCCTGTATTCAGCGTATGTTTTGAACCCAAGCAACTCAGCCATTTGTTTACGAAGCATAAGAACTTTGATAAGTATTTCAGGATTTTTAGCCGATGCCCTGTTAAGAAACATACTATAAAGTTCTTTACGTGCAGAATCGGAGGTTGAAAATTTCATAAACGGAACGTAAGACGGATAGCTGAGATCAATTTTATAATATCCATCTTCAGTTCTTCTTGTACTCATATAATCATGCTGTAAGCCGTCAATTTCACTTTCGTTAACCATTAAATAGTCGTCCACCTCGGCAATGTTTTTCTGGAATAGAATGCTGAGATCTGATATTTTATCATTAATTATTTTCAGCTCATCACGTTTCTCTTTGGAAAGAGCAAAACCGTTCCTCTCAAAATCTTCAACAGTTTTTTGAACGAACCTTGCTTTATATCCGGTTAAAGATTTTGCTTCAGCAGTTTCTGAATAATCTTTTACTGCACGGTATAAATTTTCATCAAGCTGGATCTCATTAAAGAATTTGGCAAACTCGGCTTTGCTTTCTTCTGCACGGTTTCTTGCTGCATCATCAGGATGAACACTTCCCATCAAATAAACAGGACCATAAACATTACTTACTTTATTATAAATGTTATCAAGCTCGAGCATTGTATTATCAAAGTTTCTTTGTTCTTTGGAAATTGTATAGAGTTTTGCAAGAGATTCCCTTGCTTCCTTAATTGAAATCTCGGTTGCTTCTTTTATGTTGTCTGCAGTCAGCTCAGCGAAAGGAATTATTCCATTGAATTCACACAACAACGGATTGTTGCTTTTACCCGAATGTGAATTATTATCTGAAGCGAAAATCGGCAGATATGTTATCAAACATGAAAGAATAAATAATTGAAATGTTTTTTTCATCTTCTTCTCCAAATAATTCTTAAAAAATGTGCGCTAAGTTAATAATTATACAGGGAAAGTTTAATTAAAAAATGATGACTGGTAACTGAATATTGTTTTGAATTAAGCATAAATTTTTATTCTATCATCTAAAAAATGAACTTTTATTTATTCCAGCAATTTTTTATATAGTAAAAAACAGCCGGTAAAAATTGTGAATAAAATAACAGCGATCGGTGAAATTTTATTTGATGTTTTTCAAGACAGTGAACGTCTTGGCGGAGCCCCGTTGAATTTTCTTTATCATATCCACAAAATTACAAGTCAGGGAAATATTGTAAGCAGAGTTGGTAGTGATATGCTTGGGAAAAAAGTGTTGAGCTTCCTTGATAAGAATAATATTCCAACAAAATTTATTCAGGAAGACGATCATCATCCAACAGGGATTGCAACTATAACAATAGACAAAAATAAACAGCCATCGTTTGTCATCGGCACAGAAACAGCATACGACCATATCGAATTAAATCCTGAGCTTGAAAAACTGATCGAGAAAGAAACTGATTGTCTCTATTTCGGCACACTTGCCCAAAGAAGCGAAATATCCCGAAAAACAATACAATCATTATTAAATAAAGGGGCAAAATATTTCTTTGACTTGAATATCAGGGAGAATTTTTTTAAAAAGGAAATTATAGAAGTATCGTTAAAAGCAGCGGATGTATTAAAAGTAAATTCAGATGAACTTAAGCTGTTGAATAATATGTTTTTGAATAATCAGGTTGATATTAAAAATAATTCAAGAGAATTGATGGAAAAATTTAACATTGAAATCCTGGCAGTTACTCTTGGCGATGATGGTTCTGCAATATTCAGAAATAATGAATTTGATTTTTACAAGCAGCTGCATGTTAATGTTGTTGATACAGTAGGTGCTGGAGATGCCTTTGCTTCAATATTTTGTTTTGGTTATTTGAAGGAATGGAGCTTGAAAAAAATAAATAAGCTCGCAAACATTTTTGCATCTGAAATTTGCAAAATAAAAGGCGCACTTCCTGAAAGTGATGATGTTTATGATTTCATAAAAGAAAAAATCAATCACGATTGAATGGAAATCAAAAATGTTTAACAACAATTCAGCAGCAAAAGGGTTATACATTCAGCTTTACAGCATTCATGGGCTGATACGCGGAAACAACCTTGAGCTTGGCCGTGATGCCGATACGGGCGGTCAGACAAAGTATGTTGTTGAATTCGGTAAAGCATTGAGCGAGAATCCGCAAGTAGAAAAAGTTGAATTGATAACAAGATGGATAAAAGATAAAAAAGTTTCTGAGGATTATTCTCTGTCTGAAGAAAAAATCAACGACAAGCTCAGCATAATAAGGATCAGATGCGGCGGAGGAAAATACATTCGCAAAGAACTTTTGTGGAATCACCTCGATGAGTTCATAGATAAATGTATAAAACATATTAAATCAAGCGGAAGAATTCCTGATATTATTCATGGTCACTATGCAGATGCCGGATACGTTTGTATGGAGCTGACACAGTTTTTCGGAATTCCATTCATTCATACCGGTCACTCTTTAGGAAGAAGCAAGCTTAAAAAACTTCTAGAAGAAGGAATGGATCCGGATGATATTGAAAAAAGATACAAAATAGTTCACAGGATAAATGTTGAAGAGAATGTTATCAGCTTTGCGAATAAAATAATTACAAGTACTAACCAGGAAATACAAAAGCAGTATGGTGATTATCAGAACATGAAACATGGAAAGTTCAAAGTGATTTCACCCGGAGTCGATCTTGATAAATTTTATCCTTACAACGCAAGAATAAAGTTAGATGATGAAACCTCAAAACTTCTGCATGTTATAAGCAGCAAGCTTCTTAATTTTTTTGTTAAGGTTGATAAACCCCTCATACTTACCGTTTGCCGCCCAGTCAAGAAAAAAAATATCGCAGGATTAATTACAGCTTACGGGGAAGATAAAGAGCTGCAGAAAAAAGCAAACCTTGCAATCTTTGCCGGGATCAGAGGAGACATTCAAAAGATGGAAGACAATGAACGAGAAACGCTAACTGAAATTTTACTGCTGATGGACAAATACAATCTTTACGGAAAAATGGCAGTTCCCAAAAAACATAATACTCAAACAGAAATTCCGGAGCTTTACAGGATCGCAGCCGATACCGGGGGAGTTTTTGTCAATACCGCTTTAACAGAACCTTTCGGTTTAACTTTGATCGAAGCGGCAGCATGCGGACTTCCTGTTGTTGCGACTGATGACGGCGGTCCAAGAGAAATTATCGACAACTGCAAAAATGGAATTCTTGTTGATGTTTCCGATACAAAAAAAATATCGGAAGCAATAAATAAAATTATTGATGACGGGAATAAGTGGAAAGAATTTTCTGAGAACGGAATAAAAAACGTGAGAAAATATTATTCCTGGCTTGTACATATAGATACATATCTGAATGAAGTCGGAAAAATAATTGGACAGACTCAAGACAACACACGTGTTTTTGCAGCGGTCGGGAAAAAACTTTTTATTGCAGAAAAGCTGATAGTTTCTGATATCGATAATACACTTGTTGGTGACGATAAAGCACTTAAAGAATTTATTGCACTGCTCGAGAACACAGATAAAAAAATCGGTTTTGCGGTTGCAACAGGAAGAGGAATTGATTCTGCGGTCGAAATACTAAAAGAGTACAACATTCCTTCACCAGATATTATAATTTCTTCTGTTGGCTCTGAGATTCATTACAACCACAACGGCAGGATGAGTGTTTCAACCGGATGGCAAGCTCATATCCGTTATCAATGGAACAGAGACAAAGTAAAAAAAGTTTTGAGCAAGCTGCAATTTCTAAAATACCAGGACGAAGAAGGACAACGTGAATTCAAAGTAAGTTATTTGATGGAAAATAATTCGCAGCAGGTTGAAGAAGTGAGGAATGAACTTATCAAAAATAAAATCAAGGCGAATATTATATTCAGCAAAGGAGAATATCTGGACATACTTCCATTCCGTGCATCGAAAGGAAAAGCGATACGATATTTATCATACAGGTGGAATATTCCTTTCGAAAATATTTTAGTTGCCGGAGATTCCGGTAATGACAGCGAAATGTTGAAAGGAGATTTGCTCGGTGTAGTAGTTGCGAACCACAGCAATGAGCTCGAACCGCTCAAAGGCCAGAACAGGATTTATTTTGCTAAAAGAAAATATGCCGGCGGAGTAATGGAAGGAATTAAACATTACGGCTTTCTTAAAAAAATAAGTGAGGTGCCAGTTGAATAATAAGATTGAAGAAATATATAACGGACAGTTTAAATCAAAGAAAAAAACTTTTTTCAGATATTTAAACAAGATTGCTTCCTCAAAGAAGAAGCTGATGGTTAAAGGTGAATTGATTGAGATACTTCAGAGATTGGAAAATAAATCCAAACCGAATAACGGTAACGGGCAATCCACCAGCAAAATAAAGAGCAATAACTTTGAAGAGATTGAAGGTGTCGTAAATAAATTTACTGAGTCGTTTGTGCTCGGTCCTTCGGTTTATTTTGAAGCGAGAGAATCAATCGGTGTTGCAGAGCACTATCACTTTAACACTAAAACCATGACCGGAGAAAAAATATCACCGCTGACTTTTTTATCTGCAAAAGAAAAAGTACGAAACACAAACGGCGCAGTTCAGAATCAGGATATTCTTACACTGAACTTCCAGACTTTTTATGAAAAGTTTCCAAAGATCAGAGAATCTAAAAGCATAGGCAGAGGTGTTGAATATCTTAATCGTTATTTGTCCAGCCATATGTTCACGAATCCTTATAAGCTGAGCAGAGCACTATTCGATTTTCTGTTTGTTCATAAACATGATCAGGAACAATTAATAGTGAATGACAGAATACATAACGTAGGAAAGCTCAGCATAGCAATTGACAAAGCAACAACTCTTCTTAATAAAAAAGATACGGACACACCTTTTACAGAAATAAAAAATGAGCTGCAGGAATTAGGATTTGAACCCGGTTTGGGAAACACTGCCGGAAGAATACTTGAAATGCTTCGGATGCTTGAATCATTGCTTGCACATCCCGATCATCATACACTGAAGGAATTTCTTTCAAGAATTCCAATGATTTACAACATCGTTGTCATTTCTCCGCATGGATATTTTGGGCAGGATAATGTGCTTGGAAAACCTGATACAGGCGGACAAGTAGTTTACATTCTCGACCAGGTGAAAGCTCTTGAAAAAGAAATTTCAGAATCACTTGAACTTGCAGGACTGAAAACACAACACAAAATAATTATTCTCACAAGATTAATTCCGAATGCAGAAAATACTCACTGCAATCAGCGTCTTGAAAAAGTAAATGATACT
>JANWIS010000040.1 GCA_025449775.1 Ignavibacteriaceae bacterium | reverse complement strand
TCATTTAATATATCATCGCAAGATGATTCGGAAACAAGTTATGAGCAAATTACAAAGGAGCTGGTCGTTGGTGAAGATTTAACTTATGTTGTGAAGTATGCGTTCTTTAGGCTTGGAGAAGTGAGGTTTCGGGTTCTTGAGGAAACCAAAATCAGGGATATACCGGTTTATAAAATTGTTGCCTATATAAATTCTTATCCTGATCTGCCTTTCGTCAGCATTCACCAGGTTTACGAAAGTTATATTGATGCATCATTCTTTCCTCTAAAATTTTTTGCAAAGATTTTTGGTGATGAAGATACGACTTATGTGAATTATGATTTCATTGATGATTCAAAAATTGAAATACAGAAAGGGAAATATGGAACATCTAAAGCATCGTTGGATTCTACAAGTCATACCAATAAACGATTTCAGGATGGATTGTCGATACTTTACTTTTCCAGAATGAACTTTGGTGATGAAAAAACTTTACCAATACCATGTTTTGTAAATGAAAAACAAGAAGAAGCCACAATCAATTTTTTCAATGAGAAGATCCCTGTTTCAATTGATGCGGTCGATTACGAAATAGATTGTTTATACCTCGATGGTGAAACTGATTTCGTTAGTGTTTACGGTCTGACAGGGTATTTTGAAGGCTGGTTCAGCAATGATAAGTTCTCTGTTCCTGTTCTTGCAAAAATGAATGTGTTGATTGGAAACATTACTTTAGAATTAATTGAATGGAATAAAGAAGTATGGAATCCTCCTACCTACACAAACTGAATGAAGAAATTAAACTCTTTCCGTACCGTGAATATTTTCCAAAATTAGGCGAGAATGTTTTTCTCGCGTCCGGAGTTAAAATAATCGGCAATGTTGAAGTCGGAAGCAATTCAAGTATTTGGTACAACACAGTTATCAGGGGAGATGTCCATTACATCAAAATAGGAAAGAACACAAATGTTCAGGATTGTTCAATGCTGCATGTTACGAATGGAAAATTTCCGCTGAACATAGGGAACCAGGTTACTATTGGGCATTCCGTATCTCTTCATGGATGTACTTTACAGGATTTATGTTTGATCGGGATTGGTGCTACAGTGCTTGATGGAGCTGTCGTTGAATCTAATTCGATGGTAGCAGCCGGTGCACTTGTAAAACCAAATTTTATTGTCCCGGCTGCTAAATTAGTTGCCGGAGTTCCCGCAAAAGTTGTGCGTGATCTAACTGAAAATGAAATGCTCGATTTTAAAGCAAGCGCTGACCGATATGTTGAATATTCCCGGCTGACTCAAAATTCATTATATGATTTAAATCTTTAAAACTATTCGAATTCTGCAGCTTGGTTAAAAATTTACAAATTTATTCTGAAGAGAAGCTTATAAATAAAAAATCTGTTCATACATTAATATCATTTCTTATTTCAGATTTTCAGCTTAGTATTTCCTCACTTTCAATAAATTTCATTACTTCCTCAGGATTAAGACAAATAAATAAAAAATATTTAAATCACGATTTTAATACTGATATTATTACCTTCAATTACTCCGATAAAAAAAGTAAGATTGATGGTGAAATTCTAATCTCCTTTGAAGAGGCAAAAATCAATACAAAAAAATACAAAGTAAGTTACAACAGGGAATTACTCAGGTTGATAATCCATGGTGTACTTCATTTGCTGGATTTTGATGATAATAACAGAAAAAATAAAATTAAAATGAAAAGAGTGGAAAATAAGTTGATAAATAAATATAATTTTATTTTATTAGAAGGTAAGGAACGGAAGGTTTAGAGTTATTTGTTTATTAGTGTTTTTGCAATGACAGATATTTAATGTTGAGAACTTTAATAATGTCTGGAATCATGATAAACTCTCATCAACTTCAACTACAAAGTTTGGATCAAATCAATATTTTCTTTCCTTTATATAATTCAGCAACAGATAAAATTATTTTTGCCCGGAAAATTTTAATATGAATATTGAACTATTGACAGATGGTTATCTTCTATTTACCAGGAATATAAAACGTTATTCTCCTAATACTGTAAAATCATATAAAGCAGATCTTTCCGATTTTATTAAGTATTGTAATGAAAACAATAAATCGGATATACAATCTATAAATGATCGTTTCATCAAATCTTACATGATGCAATTAAGTGAAAGGAAATTCGAGAAAGTTTCAATTTCGAGAAAGCTTTCGGCTTTAAGAGGAATGTTTAGATTTGCATACAAGGAAGAGTTGATAAAGCAAAACCCTGTTTCGCAATTGAGAAACCCAAAAATACCTAAAAAGCTTCCCGAGATTGCATCAGAAAAAAGTATTCTGAAAACATTTGAAATTGCTGAGAAAGAAGATAACAATCCTATACTGATTAAAGTGATATTTGAATTGTTATATGGCTGTTCACTTCGTGTTTCTGAATTATGTAATCTTAAAGCTGGAGATCTAGATCTGACAAAAGGAATTCTACGAGTAACAGGAAAGGGAATGAAAGTAAGAATTGTACCAGTAGGAGAAGAATCAAAAAAAAATTTGGAAGAATATTTAACTTCATTTCCGGTTAATAAATATTCAGAACCGCTGCTTAGGAACAAGCGAGGTGAAAAATTATACGAAAAATATATCTACAGGATTGTTAATAAATATTTGAGCAAAGTAACCGATATTAAAAAGAAAAGTCCGCATATTTTAAGACACAGTTCAGCAACTCATATGTTGGATAACGGAGCTGATCTTAGAGCCGTAAAAGAAATTTTAGGGCACGAAAATCTGAAGACAACACAAATCTATACACATGTAAGTATAGAAAGATTAAAGCGATCTTATAAAAAATCTCATCCAAAATCTTAAATGTTGGAGGCAGTTATGAACATCATCATCACAGCACGTAAGTTTAAGGCCAGAGAAAGTTTAAAAGAATTTATCAATAGTGAAGTGAAGTCTTTGGTAAAGTTCAATGATGAAATAATTAGTGCTGATGTAATACTTAGCTTTCAGAATTCGAGGGACAGTATTAAGCAAGCTGAAATTTCATTGCACATTCCAAAACAAACATTAATCGCTGCAGTTAATTCTGATGATTTTACAAAATCTGTAAGTGCAGCAGTAAATAAACTGTCACGTCAGCTAGCAACATTAAAATCAAAAAGAAAAAGCAGGGTTAAATGATTGAGATAAATGAAAAATCAATATCAAGAAAAGAAGCTATTACTGTTGAATTCTTCTTTAAGAATGCTCAGAAAATAGGTAAGCTCAATCTTTTTTCAGAACATCCGGACCTTGATAAAAAGATTACTGATCAGAATATGCACAGACCCGGTTTAGCATTAGCAGGATTTGTAGATCTTTTTTCATTCAACAGAGTTCAGGTTTTCGGTAATACCGAAGTACGTTATTTAAATAAACTGACACCTGATCAACTCACCAAAGCACTTGGAGTAATTTTTCAGTTTGATATTCCGTGTATTATTTTAACTGACAACAACAAACCTCTTCCTGTTTTACTTAAAATTGCTGAAGAAAAAAGAATTCCAATCTTCGGATCTCCTTATTCAACTACTAAGCTAGTTTATCTTCTAAGTGATTTTCTTGATGATCAATTTTCGGAACGGATTACGATTCATGGCTCATTTGTAGACGTATATGGTGTTGGAATTTGTTTTGTCGGTAAATCTGGCATTGGAAAAAGCGAAGTTGCATTAGATCTTGTAGAAAGGGGACATCGATTAGTCGCCGACGATGTTATAATTCTCACCAAAAAAGGGGAGGGGATTCTTTTAGGTTCAGGAACGGAAATTGCGAAACATTTAATGGAGATTAGAGGACTCGGTATAATCGATGTAGAGCGAATTTTTGGTATTAGAGCAATTAGATACCAAAAAAGGCTGGAAATTATTGTAGAACTTGAAGTATGGGATGAAAAAACACATTATACCAGGACTGGTTTGGATGAGAAAACAATTAAATTTTCAGAGGTTGAAATGCCTTATATAAAATTACCTATTTTGCCGGGTAAAAATATTACGGTCATTTCGGAAGTAATTGCACTTAATTATTTATTAAAGCATTATGGGTACGATAGTGCTAAAGTTTTCGAAAAACGTCTTTCTGAGCGTATTTTGGACAAAAACATAAGTGGTCAAAGAGCAACTAATTATTTCGAGCATGATTTTGAATAATATTAAGAATCTGCTTGACTGAGTATTACTAAATATTTAATTTTGCGCGTCGTGGTATGAAAAAATTATTTTACTTCTCAAAATCCAACCTTAAGTATATTGAAATCAAAAATTTCAAGGTAAAACTTGTTACATTTTTGGTAGCGTCGTCTATCCTGTTCACTTCAATATTTATTATTCTCTATTATATCTTTGGCGGAATTTCCGATCCGAATTTCAAAATAAATTCACTAAGACGAGAGAATACAGAATTAAAAAAGCAGGTTAAACAGATTGCTGAATCATATAATGAAATAATAAATGATATCGATACTATCGCTGTACTTAACAAAGAGTACAGGAATTTCGCAAACCTTCAGCCTATTTCTGAAGAAGAAAAATTGTTAGGAACTGGCGGTACTGAAGATAATTTTCTTACTAACCTCATCATCAGAGATAGAGAAATTACTGATCTCTTAAAGACTATGAACGATATTTCTAAGAATGTAATATTTGAAAAGAACCAGATAATAGAAATAACAAAACAGCTATCAACTAATAAACAATTATATGAATGTATACCGGCAATAAAACCGATCAAAGGTGAATACTCGATTTACGGATTTGGGATCCGGAAACATCCAATTCTTGGAGTGAATAAATTTCATACAGGATTGGATATTAATAGTAATACGGGTACTCCTGTTCACGCACCTGGTAACGGAAAAATTATCGCAGTTGAAAGACAAGCCGGATATGGATTAGTAATTGAATTAGATCATGGTTTCGGATTCAGGACTATATTTGCACATCTATCTAAATCACTTGTTAAAAGAGGGCAAAAAGTTAAAAGAGGAGACATTATAGCCAAATCAGGTAATTCAGGACTTTCATCAGGTCCTCATCTTCATTACGAAGTTCGGCATAATGGAAAAGTGTTAGACCCAATAGATTTTTTCTTCGATGACCTTACTTTTTTTGACAATAACACAAAAACTATTTCGACATCGGAAAAAAAGAATGATCTGGACCGTTGAACTCGCTTCTTATCTGGATGATGCACCCTGGCCAGCTACAAAGGAAGAATTAATTGAATACGCAGACCGTATTGGTGCACCTTACGAGGTTATAGAAAATCTGAAAGAGCTTGAAGATAGTGATGAACCATATGAAACTATCGAAGATATTTGGCCTGATTATCCCACCGACGAAGACTTCTTCTATAACGAAGATGAATTCTAAAGTGCAAAACTGCACTTTGTAAATGAATTTAGTCTTAGATAAAATCCCCGGTCAGCAAAGAGCAAAAAATATTCTTAACAACTTTCTTCTATCAGGCAATATACCTCATGCATTTCTGTTTTCAGGTATCGAAGGAATTGGGAAAGACAATGCAGCAATCAAATTCGCCCAGGCATTAGTAACAGTTGAAAATAAAAATGATTCTGAAAAAAAAGTAAGAATGATTGAACAATTATCCGAGCCACCGGTAAAGTTTATTTTCTCCCTGCCTCGTGGTAAAAATGAAACGGACGCAAGCACACCAATGGAAAAACTAAACTCTGATGAGTTGAAAATGATTCTGGATCAGATTGAAAACAAAGCCATTAATCCATTTCATAAAATTTCAATTCCCAAGGCAAACTCAATAAAAATTAATAGCATCCGGGATATTAAAAAATTTCTTACTTTGAATTATGAAGAAGTTGGGTACAGATTTATAATAATTTCAGATGCTCACTTAATGAATGAAGAAGCTCAAAATGCTCTTCTTAAAAGCCTTGAGGAACCGCCTGATAAAGTGATTTTCATTTTAACGACATCGGAGATATCGAAATTAAGACCTACAATTTTATCACGATGCTGGAGAGTAAATTTTGATCCCTTGAGTGATGAACAGATATTTTTTGTATTGACGAATTACTTTTATATCGATGATAAAGTTGCTCGTGAAGCATCAACATTTGCAATGGGATCTATTCAGACTGCCATTAAACTTGTCGATATTGGAATTCAAAACCTGAAAGACAAAACTATTTCTTTATTAAGGTACTCTTTCGGCAGAAAGTTTATTTCAGCATTTGATGAATTAAATTCAATCCTATCCGAACAAAAATTAACTGCTTTTCCTATACTAATTAATTTGATAATCATCTGGTTAACTGATGTTCAGAAATATAGGTTGAATTTTAAATATTTTTATTACAATAATCACATTACCACACTTGAAAAATTCGATAGTAAATTTCCTGACATAAGATTGGATGTTTTGAGTTCAAAACTTGATAAATTAATTAACCTGCAATCCGGCAATATAAATTCTTCTTTACTTTCAGCTAATCTTATATTTGAACTGTCATCTGTTGTATTACAGAAACAGTAAAACTTAAAATATACTCAGAATTAAAACTGATACTTTGCAATTATTTATTTAATTTTCTAATTGATTTAATAAAATTATCAGAGGATTAATGAAAAAAATAGTAATCACCAATGCAAAAAGAACACCAATTGGATCATTCGGAGGATCTCTGTCTTCATTGAGTGCTGCTCAACTAGGAAGTTTAGCAATAAAAGGAATTCTTGAGGATTCTAAAATATCAGCAGAAATCATAAACGAAGTAATAATGGGCAATGTATTAACAGCAGGACAGGGACAAGCTCCTGCGCGACAAGCAGCATTGTTTGCCGGTTTACCTGAAAAGATAGAATGTATGACTATAAACAAAATGTGTGGAAGTGGTTTAAAAGCTGTAATGCTTGCAGCACAATCAATACAGTCAGGCGATGCTGAAATAATTATTGCAGGTGGTCAGGAAAGTATGAGTAGTGCACCCTACGTTTTGGATAAAGCAAGAGCTGGTTACAGACTCGGTAATGGTGAGATTATTGACTCAATGATCAAGGATGGATTATGGGATGTTTATAATAATATCCATATGGGTAATTGTGCAGAAGCATGTGCAAAAGAATTTAAATTCTCGAGAGAAGTACTTGACGAATTTGCCATCAACTCTTATAAAAAAGCTATCGATGCACAGAAGAGTAATAGGTTTAAGCACGAAATGTTTGAAGTCAAAGTGAAGATAGGTAGGGAAGAAACCGTTGTAAATATTGATGAAGAACCTGGAAAAGTTAAATTTGACAAAATACCTTCACTTAAACCGGTATTTGATAAGAATGGAGTGGTGACTGCAGCAAATTCTTCAAGCATCAATGATGGTGCTGCTGCAATGCTGGTTATGAGTGAAGAAAAAGCAAAAAGCATTGGGTTAAATCCGCTTGTTGAAATTATAGCTCAAGCTTCATCAGCCAAAGCACCAATTGAATTTACAACAGCTCCGGCAGATTCGATTAATAAAGTCCTTAAGAGAGCAAATTTAAAGTTGGATGATATTGATTTATTTGAGATCAATGAAGCTTTCGCTGTAGTTTCACTGGCAAACAACAAGATTCTTGGATTAAATCCTGAGAAAGTAAATGTGAATGGGGGAGCCATTGCACTTGGGCATCCAATTGGTGCAAGTGGAGCACGAATACTTGTAACATTAATCCATGAATTAAAAAGCAGAAATCTGACATTCGGATTGGCTTCACTATGTATAGGTGGAGGAGAAGCATCATCACTAATTATTAAAAATTATAACTAAAAAAGGAGCTGCATGGAGATCAAAAAAATTGCTGTGATTGGTGGTGGCACAATGGGTAACGGTATCGCTCATGTTTTTGCACTCAATAATTTTAAAGTTCACTTGGTTGAGATGACAGATGACTTAATAAATAAGGCTATGGACAATATAAAAACTAATCTAGACCGCCAGGTAAAAAAAGAAATTATTAAGGAAGATCAAAAACAAAATGCACTTAATAATATTTCAAAAGTCGTTGGCTTAGATGGAGTTCCTAATGATATTGATTTAGTTATAGAAGCAATATTTGAGAATAAGGAGGTTAAGCTATCTATTTTCAATAAGTTAAACTTGCAAATTAAACCGGATTCAATATTTGCTACTAATACTTCATCAATATCAATTACAGAGTTATCTGCTTCCTCCCGACAGGATAAATTTATTGGAATGCATTTTATGAACCCGGTCCCGATGATGAAACTTGTTGAGATCATTCGTGGATATTCAACTAGTGATGAGACTTTTCAAATAATAAAATCCTTATCAGAAAAAATCAATAAAGTTCCGGTTGAAGTATTTGATTATCCTGGTTTTATATCCAACCGTGTATTAATGCCGATGATAAATGAAGCTATCTTCGCTCTAATGGAAGGCGTGGCGACAGCTGAGGATATTGATACGGTTATGAAGTTAGGAATGAACCATCCAATGGGACCATTGAGTCTTGCAGACTTTATAGGTCTTGATGTCTGCCTAGCAATTATGGAAGTATTGTTTAATGGTTTTCAGGATTCAAAGTATAGACCTTGTCCACTCTTAAAAAAGATGGTGGCAGCTAAAAAACTTGGTAAGAAAAGTGGTGAAGGATTTTTTAAATATAGTAATTAGACCATTACTTATATTGTTAGACGATTTGATTCAAAGATATATAGTAACTGTATCAATTCATTATTCAATAGTCCGATAATGTATATTATGTAAACTAATCAATGCATAGAAATTAGCAAGTCTAATGTGAACTGATAATAGTTCTTCCCTATCATGCATAATATTAAACGCTAAACCCAATATGAAAATGAACTTTGTACGCAATTAATTTTTAACCGGGTCATCTGAACCAAACAAAGCATCCACAAATAATTTTGTATCGAATGATTGCAGGTCCTCTAACTTTTCTCCGACACCTATATATTTAACAGGGGTTTTATTCACAGCACATATTTGAAAAACAGCACCTCCTTTTGCAGTTCCATCAAGCTTTGTAATTATAAGTCCGCTTATCTGTGTTACTTTTGAAAATTCATTAGCCTGAATCAAAGCATTTTGACCTATTGTAGCATCTAATATCAAGTAAGTGTCGTGGGGAGCATCAGGAATGAGCTTAGCAATAGCACGCTTTATTTTTTCTAATTCTTTCATCAAATTGATTTTATTATGCAGTCTTCCAGCGGTATCTATTAAAACTATATCATGTCCACCATCCAATGCTTTTTGTACAGTCTCAAATGCGACTGAAGATGGGTCAGTACTTTTGCCTTGCTGAATTATATCAACTCTGGCTCTTTGCGCCCAAATATCAAGCTGCTCGTTTGCTGCAGCTCTGAATGTATCGGCAGCTCCGACAATTACTTTGTTTCCGGCAGTTTTAAAATTATTTGCCAGTTTACCAACGGTCGTTGTTTTCCCTACCCCGTTCACTCCAATTATTAAAATCACGTACGGTTTTTTTCTACTTTGGTCTGTATTTCCATCAGATTCGGAAGAATTGAGAATTTGAAATAATTCATTTTTTAATAATTGCAAAATATTATTTAGAGTTCTGTCCTTCTCACTTTTTAAGTTCGATTTAACATTGTTAATAACTTTTTCGGAAAGTTCTGCACTCATATCTGAGGAAATTAATATTTCTTCCAGCTCGTTAAGCAATTGATCATCTATTACCGCTTTGCCGGTTAGCATTTCAGTTATGGAATTAACCATCTTGTTCCTGGTTTTTCCTAAACCTTGTAATAAACTGTCAAAATTCAGATTAGCAAAAAATTTCATCAGGCAGCTTTCTTTAATACTTGAATTGCTCTAATAAAATAATTTATGAAAGAAACCAGAATGAGGATTATACTTAAGTAGAAAATTATCTGCAAGTAAATTGATGTACTATCAACATGAAGGAGTATCATAATTACTACAATCGATACGGAGACAACAGTTGCTTTTCCTATATAATCGGAAGGTAAAACTTTGCCGATTTTTTTGGTGACAAATATTCCTCCAATTACTATAAGAATATCACGTGTAACTATCATATAAAAATAATAGTCGGGGATTTCATTCAATAAAAATAAATTCACTATTACAAATATGACCACTACTTTATCCGCCAACGGATCTATAATTTTTCCGAATTCGGTTATCTGATTAAGTTTGCGAGCAAGATAACCATCGAGAACATCGGTAAAAGCAGCAAATATTCCAATTAAGGCAATTGAATGACGGTAGAATTGATCATTAAAATTATTGAATGCAAACCAGATAGGAATTATTAGAAGCAGACGGATAAAACTAATTGTGTTTGATAGATTAAAAATCTGGCTTCTGTTCATATCATCTTACAACAGCAAATTTACCTAGCTTTTCATCCTGTTCATTATTGGAATCATCCAGCATAACAATTCTATAAAAATAAATCCCTGATGAGAGCTTGTTTCCATTTAAATCAACAAGATTGAAAACTGCACCACCATTACCATCACTTTCTTCAACTTCACCAATTTTTGTTCCGTCAATTGTCCAGATAGTTATTTGAGCATATTGAGGAAGATTAGCAAAAGTTAAAAACTCACTGGTTGAAGCTTGTACCGGATTTGGATATACAAAAACATCTGAAAGATTTTGTGCAAACGATGAAAGAACAATATAACTACCGGCTCCTTCATTGATTGGAATATTTCCTGTCGATGCAGATGAGATAAGGTCTTTTACACGTAAAACATATTCTATTCCGATTGAACCCACCGGCTTCTGACCTTTTAAATTTATTTTCACAATTCTTTTATCATTTGCATCAACTTCGGTCGAGGTTACTCTATTGTCAGGCTCGAAGTCATAGTTTTCTGAAATTTCTGCTGTTTGTTCATCGACTTCCAGGTTAAATACAATTTTAATATTGTATGCATCAAGTATTTCAAAGGAAGTTATGAAAAATTCAGGCAAAATAATTACTGAATCCATTGTAAAATTAATTGTTGAGGGAACTATTGGAGAACCGTAAAAATCTTTGAGTCCTGAAACTGATAATTGATTCTGCCCAACTGGGATATCTTCACGAAATGTTAAAAGGTATGAATATTGACTTGCAGGAGAAATAGAATTTGGATAACCTACTCCAAGCAGGTTAAATGCCTGCAAGTTTTCAATTGTATTGTTCATCTTTTCTGAAAAACCAACAGTTACTGTTTTTCTACTGCTTCCAATTGCTGAAGTTACTTCTCCCGGCTTGTGACAATAGACTTCGATTATTGTTGAAAGATTTGAATAAGGATCAGCTTTGGATAAATCAAATGCCTGAATAGCGTAGTAATACTTTGTATTCGTGTTAAGATTAAAATCCATGTATTTGGTTGATGAAAAAACTGAATCGAGTAATAAAAGATTTCCGGGAGAATCACCACGATAAATATAATATTGATCAACACTTCCCTGCCATGATAATGAGACAGTGATTGAATCTGAACTATAACCATTCACATTATAAGGTGTGCTGGCTTTATTTGAAATAGCAAACTCAGAAAAACTAATTGCCTGATCAGTCGGGAAACCTATTTCAAAAACATTGTTGTTGTTCAGATCTCCAATAAAAATGGAATTTGAATTAATATTTTCTTTATAAGAAATTATTTTGTCCGATCCGGCTACATCTTTAAAAATATATGAATACGGAAATGTGAAAACGATCAGCTCTTCAGTCCCATCTTCATCTAAATCTGTAAATCGAACACTGTTCTCAGCTCTCTGGAAAGTAGATCCAAATTCTGTTGATGCATCGATCATTACCTGGTCATAAAGTATATTTATATTGTTCCCGATGAGATTAAATACAACTAATCTGTAAAACGGTGCTACATCAATAAAATCAATTGAATGCAACAGCACAGCAAGTTCTTCAACAGTATCTCCATTATAATCTCCTGCTGCAAGATATGCTGAAGAACCCAGAAACCCGGTTGAGATTATACTTCCCTCCTGATAATTATCCGGACCAATAATATTGTAACTAAAAATATCGCCGTCTATATCAACAAACCAAAGCTCTTTAATTCCATCTCCATTTACATCTGCGAGCACACCATTTGGTGAATCCAGAATATTTATTCCATAAAGCGGCAAAGTAAAGTTTGTTAACGTTATTGGTTCGGTTAAAGTTAAATCGTTTTCAACTTCCCAGATTGTTGCAGATGTATCAGAGCTAATTACTACAACTTCTGTAATATTATCACCATCAATATCTTCTGCCATAACAGGCCAGAAATTTCCTGATTCATCAGAATACATCTGAGTAAACTGTGATGAATTTGTTGATTGCTGTTCATAGATAAATCCATCACGTACAAAATAAGTTAAGAGATCTTTCAAACCGTTATTATTAAAATCACCAAAATCTCTTACTATACGATCCGAGAGCGAATCAATTAACTGAAAATTATTGTTATTGAAATTGTATAGACTTGATATTCTTGAATTTTCAAACTTGCGCAGAAAAACTTCGTTTAATTCTCCTGATGTAATATCGAGAGGATCCTGGTAAATGCTTCCTGATGGCAATGAAAATGGTAATATTGTTTCTGCTGCATACTCAGCATTGTAGTTTATGCTGAATAAAAAATTCTGCCCATTATTATTAACAATCGTTTTAAGTCCTACAAGATTTTCAGCTTCAAAATAAACTTCGTAAGCTACATTTTGTTCTACAAGCTGCTTCGGAATGAATCCATAATGCAGATACTTTACAAACTGGTTGTTGATAGTAAAACCATCCAGTGTGATAAAATTAAATTCTATATCACCAAGTTTTTGGTAAAACATCCGTGTAACAGATGGTTGATCAGTGTACATTGCAGCAAGTATGGTCGTTTTATCACCATAAAACGCCGGTCCGAAAGTAATTAACTCTGCACCTGGCGGAGTTCTGCTGATATAAAAGTTTACTCTCTCTTCGAGAGTTCTTCCATTAGTAAGTTCAACTACAATTCTTAAACAATAAACGCTGTCAGGCAGAGTAGAAAGAATTAATGTAAAAATATCCTGATTTGAAAATTGATTTATACCTTGTGAAATTAAATTATTCCAGTTCAATGGATTTAATCCAAAACCATAAGAAAGACTATAGGATGAAAAGAGTGGTGAGAGTACGGTTGCGTTAATGATTAGTTCGTCATCAAGAGTTGCAAAATCTTGTCTGGGATGATTGAACTTTATTACTGAGGGCGCTGTAACTGTCACAGCCCGGAACATATTTAATCTTCCTGCACCGCTGTAAATATCCCAACCAGGTTCGCTAATATCGTCTGTTGCGGTTTTTAAGATTTGTTTGACTTCTTCGTTAGTAAAATTTCCAAGCGATAAAATCAATGCGGCTGTTGCAGCTACATAAGGGGTTGCAGCAGAAGTTCCATTAATGAATGCATAATTATTATTTCTTGCCGTTGTTAAAATCTGTGTTCCAGGTGCAACCAGATCGATAGTTGAACCGTAGTTTGAATTTGAAGCAACAAAATCTTCCTGCGTTGAATTACCAACACAAATAACTTCAGAATAGCCTGATGGATAGTGAGGATTCGGAGAACCGGAATTTCCGGCGCTTCCTACAAGAACTAAATTCTGCGAATATGCGAATTGAATCACATCTCTCAACACAAGTGAAAATGCATTATCTCCAAAACTCATGTTCAATACTTTAACCTTCATTGCGACTGCATAAAGAATAGCTGCTGCAACGTCGTCCTCTTCACCAAATCCTGATGGATCAAATGCTCTCAAGTTTATCAGCTTAATATTCGGTGCTGCACCTGCAACCCCCGTAATATTATTTGTTTGTGCTGCAGCAATGCCGGAGATATAAGTTCCGTGTCCTTGTTCATCTTTTGGATCATTATCCCAATTAAGGTAATCTCCTCCGGAAGAATCGAAGGGAAAACCGACGCGATCTGTAAAATCCCAACCCCGATAGTCATCAATAAAACCATTATCATCATCATCAATTTCATTCGATCGTTTATCATCTCCGTTTCCATCAATTCCTGTTTCACCGGGATTCTGAAAAATTTTATTCTGAAGATCAGGATGAAAATAATCTATTCCCGTATCGATCATTCCTATCAAGACTGAATCATTACCCTCAGTTTTATCCCATGCATCAAATGCCTGAATTTTTTCAAGCGCCCATTGTTCTGAAACAAGACTGTCATTCGGAACAGCCTGGATATTGTATAAAGTTGCTTTCTGGATATAATCTATTTGTGAATCTAAATTCTGTAATTGGAAGAGAGTGCTTTCATCAACATCGTTAACAAAAGTTACTTTTATAATTCGACCAAGTGTTTCGTTTGATCTGGCTAAACCTTTTGCAAGGTAATCGACTGATTTAACTTCGGCTGGAGATGAAAACTGTATTGCATCAGGAATAAATTTTTCAGACTGAACCTTCTGTTCAATCTCAGTAAAAGAAACATAGTTTTTATATTTTATGAAGTAAATATTTTGAGCAGACGTAAAGATTGGAAATAATGTAAAAGCAAGAAGAAAAAACCAAGAATTATATCTCATACATTTCCTTTTTAAAACTAAGATCAACTTCGGTAGGATATTTACCTGAGAAACATGCAAAACAGAAATTATCTTTCCCGGCTTCAGAAACTGCATCAAGCATTTCTTCTGTTGTGAGATATTCAAGACTATCAACACCAAGATAATTTTTCATTGCATCTATATTTGAATTATACTTGTGGGCAAATAGTTCGTCCTTGCTCGGGAAATCCATTCCATAATAACAAGGATGTGTTATTGGAGATGAAGAAATTCTGAGGTGAATAGATTTCGGGTTTGCTTCACGTATCAGTTTAACAAGCTGCTTGGATGTTGTCCCACGAACAATTGAATCATCAACCAGGACAACAGTTCTGCCTTCCAACACGCCCTTTACTGTATTAAATTTTATTTTAACACCGATCTCCCTGTTTACTTGTCCAGGTTGAATAAATGTTCTGCCAATATAATGACTTCTTATTAATCCTATTTCTAATTTGCATTTGACTCCAAGCTTTTCCAATTCCTTCTGATACCCAAGAGCAGTTGTATTTGAACTATCGGGAACACTTATAACAATTACCTTTTCTTTACCTTCATTATAAACCGGATGTTTTTTTGCTAAAATTTTTCCAAGTCTTCTTCTCATCTTATCAACGTTATGCCCGAAAATATAACTGTCAGGTCTGGAAAAATAGATGTACTCAAAAATGCAGTGCTTCTTTTGAAATTGAGTTCCGGATAACTGATAACTTTTAATATTGCCTGACTGTAATACTTCATCATCAATAACAACTATTTCACCTGGCTCAACTTCTCTTATAAACTCAGCACTTAAAATATCAAATGCACATGTTTCTGATGCGATGATGTATGCGTCATTTAATTTACCGATTGACAGAGGACGAAATCCATAAGAATCCCTGGCTGCAACCAATTTATTATCAGTCATTAATATCAAACTGAATGCACCTTCAATTCTTTGAAGAGCTTCCTGGATTTGTTCAACCTGGTCATCCAATCTGCTTCTGGCTATCAAATGAAGAATGACTTCTGTATCACTTGTCGTTTGAAAAATTGAACCTTCATTTACAAGTTCTTCTCTTATTTCTTTTGCATTGGTAAGATTTCCGTTGTGGGCTACTGCAAGATTACCTGATCGATAATTAACAATGAATGGCTGAACATTTTTTAGTGACTGAGATGAGCCTGTAGTCGAATATCGGTTATGACCGATTGCAATTTTTCCGATTAGTTTGGATTGAAAAATTTCCTTGTCATCAAAAACCTCTGTAACAAGTCCTTCCCCTTTATGAAAATGGAAGATTGGTTTTCCCTTTTCGTTTATACTTTTTGTTACAATTCCACAAGCTTCTTGTCCCCTATGCTGCAATGCGTGTAAACCGTAATAAGTTTCCACTGATGCATTTGATGAACCGTATATTCCAAATATACCACAGTTGCATGTTGGCTTTTCACTTACAAGATTAAATTGCATAATTAAAAATAAGACGAGTTATTCGAATATTAAAGGTCAATTTTAAAGGCTACACCGGAAATAATTGAAGAGGTTTATATCGCAAATAAAAATGAAAGATGTATACCCGGCTAGTAAAAATTTTATTACTGTTTGTCGGAACGGGGGGATTTGAACCCCCGACCACCTGAACCCCATTCAGGTACGCTACCGGGCTGCGCTACGTTCCGTGATTTACAGTTTTGTATTTAAAAGTTTTAGAAAGCTTTTTACTTCTTCAAGATCCTCTTTTAAAGAAGAGTGATTATCTTCAGTATCAGTGGTTAATTCTTTGTCTGCTTTCACTTTCTTATCTTTTACTTCAACCGCCGGAAGTTTACCTAATTCATTTTCGTCAAGAATTTTCTTAGCACCTTCAATAGTATATTTTTTACCACGAAGAAGCTCTTTAATGTAGAGGATAAGCTGGATATCCTTATTAGTATATATCCGGTTGCCTGCACGATTTTTTTGAGGCTGTAATTGTTCAAACTCAGTTTCCCAGTATCGGAGTACATACTGTTCGATATCAGTTATCTTACTAACCTCACTGATAGAGTAATAAAGCTTTTTTATAGAAAGGTCTTTCATATTGCCCATCTAAAATTGTGCAGGAAAATTAAACAATCGTTTATTTATTAGCAACATTAGGGAGATTTTATAAGTAATAGCTTTAACTATACCAGTTAACTCATTATAGTTTTTTTAAGCTATTCTATTCTAAAATGATGTAGGGCTCGGTAGTTTACAATTGTGATGAGATTGGAAAGAAGGATTATTTTCCAACTATTTTCTCGAGAAGATAGACTGCAGCATTATAACTATTTTCTCGAAATCCAGCAATATAACCATCACAACTTGATGCAGTTAGTGATGTATGTCTGAAGTTTTCTCGTACAGCTAAATTTGAAAGATGAACTTCTATTTTGCGGATGGAACAAATGTCAAGTGCATCCTTTATTGCAATGGAAGTATGTGAATAACCTGCAGGATTGATTATTAGTCCATCAAACTTCTCTGAAGCAGATTGAATTTTATTAATTAGTTCACCCTCTATGTTACTCTGAAAAAAATCAAAACTATGTGCCGGAAAATTTTGACGAACGTTTGATTCAATCTCGTTTAAAGTTAAAGTTCCGTATTCTTCAACAGGTCTCTTATCTAACAGATTTAAATTTGGTCCGTTTAAGACTAAGATTTTCATTGCACGTCCGATAATTCCTCAATTATTTCTCTTACCCTAGGAGAAAGATAAATACTATCAATACCAAGTTCTTTTAATGCTGTTGAAAGGATCATAACTTTTTTTTGGAGATTGGTAAGTTTATTGATAACAATTATCTTCTTATCATGGACAATACAATAACCTCCTTTGAAATCCCCTTTTTCATATCTTACACTTGCGCCTAGCTGATCTGCAACAGCCTTTAGTTCCTGTAAAACCTCCTCGAATTCTTTTTCTTTAATTTTCATTTTTAATTTTTAACTTGAATGGTTTTTTTATTAACAAATATGGTATGGTAAGATAGCTTAATATCTGAATAATCGGAAAGCTGGATAACCTGGTTAATCGTTCAAGTATCAATCCTAAAAATATTTCTGAGTTGAATTGGTTATTTATGAAAATCATAATCAATTTGTAATCTGAAATCATAAGCATATTCTCAAAAGGCAATGTAAGATAAACTATCGCTGTGGTAATGAACAACCATCCATTTTCTTTAAACTTAATTGAAGAAAAAATAATAAATAGTGTGGTTGCTATTATCATCACCAGGTAAGATATAAATGTTAAATTCACAAGTGGAATTGTAATATTAAAAATAACTATAAGATTTGCCTGATCAATAAAACTTTTCAGTGTAAGCTCAGTTTCCTCAAACATAGAATATGTTGAAAGTAATCTTGCGATATAAGCTCCAAGCCAGACTGAACCGGAAACCAAAGCAAGATACGCGAACACTGAGGATACTCCATTTTTCTTTTTCATAAACAAATCAATTGTTAATTTAAAATTAAAAAAAAATAATGATTGTTGCTTCAATAGATATTGGAACAAACACAGTCCTGTTATTGATAGCTGAAGTTGATACAAAAAAAAGTAAGCTGAGTCCTATCTTTAATGAGTATCGTCTTCCGCGAATCGGACAGGACACAAAAAAATCCGGGACCATCAGACCTGATAAATTGAAATTACTTTTCGAAGTTCTTTCAGAGTATGAATCTATTATTAAGAAACACAATTGTAATAAAGTGATTGTAACAGGCACATACGCATTACGTATAGCAAAAAACTCGAATGATATTTATAATGAGATTAAAAGACGATTCAACTATGAATTGAATATTATAACCGGCAATCTTGAGGCTGAATACGCTTACCTTGGTGCAATTTCCGGATTCAACGGTATTAACTCTGCGATGGTTATTGATATTGGCGGCGGAAGCACTGAACTAATTTTTGGTGATGAGTCAAAAATAAATTTTAAAACCAGTATACAGATTGGATCTGTAAGTGCGACTGAGCAATTTTTTCAACACTCTCCTCCTCTCAATGCAGAGATTCAAAAATTTAGAGAACATTTAAAGACTTTGATTCCCTTAGAACAAACTAATTCTATTTCTGACAAAGTAATTGCAGTTGCCGGAACCGCAACAACTTTGGGATGTATGAATCAGAATTTAAAAGAGTTTAGTGAAACCAGAGTGGAAGGAAGTTCTTTAAATAGGAATGATCTTAACAACCTGATTAATGAAATGTGTCAATTGACTGCACCAGAAATTCTCAATAACTATGGACAAGTTATGTTGGGAAGAGAAGATATAATTTTAGTAGGAGCAATTATTCTGGGAGTAATCATGGATTCGTTTGGTATAGAAAAAGTAATTCTCAGTTCAAGAGGAATCAGATACGGCGCAATTGTTCATTGGTTGAACAATTCTGGTCAAAGTTGAGTATTCTGAAGAACTGTATCTTCAGCTAAATTGGACATTGATGGGTAGTCGAGTGTATAATGTAATCCCCTACTTTCTTTTCTCATTATTGCTGATTTAACAATTACCTGTGCACAAGTAATGAGATTCCTCAATTCCAGAAGTTCAGAAAATATTTTAGTCCGTTTATAAAAATCTTCAACTTCCTGAAAGATCAAATCGATTCTCTTTGCAGCTCTTTCAAGTTGTTGATTGTTACGGACAATACTCACATAATCCCACATAATTGTCTTAAGAGCTTTAAAGTTATGTGAAATTAAAATCTTTTCTTCACTTGTCAGCGTTCCAGTATCATCCCAGTCAGGAATATCTGGGAAATCGAATTTACTTTCCTTCAAAAATCTTTCGATATCTAAAGCTGCTCTGTTTGCAAAAACAACAGCTTCAAGTAATGAGTTGCTCGCAAGCCTGTTCGCACCGTGTACTCCTGTCATCGAGACCTCTCCACAAGCATATAAGCCTCTGAAAGATGCACTTGAATATTCATTTACAAGAATTCCACCACAGGAATAATGTGCAGCAGGTACAACAGGAATTGGTTCTTTGGTTATATCAATTCCTTCACCGAGGCAATATTGATAAATATTAGGAAAGTGATCAATAATTTCTTCTGCACGTTTGTGTGAAACATCTAAAAGTACATATTGATCACCATGCTTTTTCAATTCAAAGTCTATTGCTCTTGCAACGATATCTCTCGGTGCTAATTCCTTTCTTTCATCGTATTGATGTATAAATTCTTTTCCATTATTAGTTAAAAGTTTTCCTCCAAATCCTCTTAAAGCCTCACTTATTAAAAATGATATTCCCGAAACATTAGTATTGCCTTTTTTATAAAAAGATGTCGGATGAAATTGAATAAATTCCATGTTAGCTATCTTTGCTCCCGCACGATACGCCATTGCAATTCCATCCCCGGTTGCGATTGAAGGATTTGTTGTATGCTGATAAACCTGACCCAAACCTCCTGTTGCCAAAATTGTAACCTTAGCAGAAATTTTTATCACTCTTCTAGTATAAGAATCCAGTACATAAGAACCCCAACAGTTACGTGATTGAAGAGGTGAATGTTTAAGTTTTTTTACATTATGCTCTGTTATCAAATCAATCGCTAAAGTGTTTTCCATAATCTCTATATTTTTTATGGAATTAACTTTCCTAATCAATGCAGTTTCTATTTCTTTTCCAGTCAGATCTTTCGCATGCAAAATTCTTGGAACAGAGTGACCACCTTCAAGAGCTAAATCAAATTCTCCATCTTTCTTTGAAAAGTGCGTACCTATTTCAATTAGATCTTTTACTCTTTGCGGACCTTCTTCAACCATAATTCTAACCATCTTCTCGTTACATAATCCTGCTCCGGTAGCTATGGTGTCTTTGATATGATTTTCAAAAGAATCATACTTTGAAGTAACTGAAGCAATTCCGCCCTGTGCATAGTTTGTATTCGATTCATCCTTATCTTTTTTAGTAACCAGAATTACATCTGCGTATTCTGAAATTTTCAAAGCAGCAAAGAGTCCGGCAATTCCACTTCCAATTATTAAAACATCTGTATTTAATCTTGAGTTCATAGGGGATGAATGGTTAAAACTTCTTTAAAAACTTTAAGAAAGAAATCAATGTTTTCCTTATTTGCAATCAGAGGTGGGAGAATTCTCAGCACGTTTTGATTTGTACAATTCACAAGTATTTTATTTTCTTGGAAAGCAGTAACCAAACTTTTACAAGAATCAGATATCTTTACACCCAACATAAAACCTGATCCTCTCACATCTATTATTTTATCGGGGCAAATAGATTGGAGGCTGGTTAATTCAGATTTAAAATATTCTCCCAGATTTAATGCATTGTCCATCAACCCATTTTCAAAAACTTCATCGAGTACAACCAATCCTGCCGAACATGCAACAGGATTTCCACCAAAAGTACTGCCATGATCTCCGGGCTGAAATACATTTGAATATTTATCACTAGTAATTAATGCCCCAAGTGGTAATCCACCACCAATTGCTTTGGCAACTAAAAGTAAGTCGGGAATAATCTTATATCTATTGAATGCGAATGGTTTTCCTGTTCTTCCAATTCCACTTTGTATTTCATCGGCAACCAGAACAAAACCTAATTTTTTTCTAAGTGAATTTATTTTTTCAACAAATTTTTCCGAGGCAACATTTATTCCTCCTTCACCCTGAATAAATTCGATAAAGACTGCAGCAGTATTCTCATCTGCAATCTTCTCAATCGTATTAACATCATTGAATTCTGAGAAAATAATATTAGAAAGCAACGGTGCAAAATTCTTTTTATATTTTTCATTCCAGGTTAAACTTAAAGACCCATAAGTTCTACCATGAAACGAGTTTGAAAATGAAATTATTTTTTTATCTGGTCCAAAAATTTTCCGAATTAGTTTGATTGATGCTTCAACAGCTTCTGTTCCGCTGTTCGTAAAAAAGACTTTTGATAAACCGGAATATTTTATTAGTCGTCGTGCAAGTTCAGCTTGTGAATTGGTAATGTAATAATTTGAGAGATGAATAAATTTGTTTGACTGATCTTCAATTGCTCTGATTAATTTTTCATTTCCATAACCGAGAACGTTTACTCCAAGCCCAGAAAAAAAATCAAGATACCTCTGTCCATCTTTTGAGAAAAGGTGAACGCCTTTTCCATGAGAAATTTCAAGAGGCAACCTGTTGTATGTTTGAAGAAATACTTCTTTTTCTCCGATAAAAATGTGACTGAGCTTTTCCAATGGATTATAAAGTAAAAACAGTTAATGAATAAATGTATATCAAACCTGACAGCAAAACAATAAGTGTGAAAGTTGCACCCAGACTGAAACTAAAGCTTTGAGATAAACAAAGAAAGGCTTTATAAACAAGAACAGAACTCCATATACTTGTACTTATTTCAAGAGCCAAAAACATATATGCGATTGATCCTTTTAGTATGAATGGTGTCGGGTTGATCGAGAAAAGAAAATCACCAAAGATTACCAGTTCAAGTGAGAAAAGAATAATGAGTCCAAAAATAAACGGAACTTGTGAATAAATAAGGATTGCAAATATATCTCTAAAACGTACTTCTATGTTCATCAATTTCATGAATGAAAAATAAACAGTTGAAAATATCAGAAAAAATAATAAAGTAATAAGAAGAACTATAAACAAACTAATTTCCAATCCAACCGTACTCTGAAATTCACCGATGCTCAGCATTGAAACGAAACGGGCATTAATTAAATATTTAATGCTCACAAAAAAAATAACGAAATAAATAAAATTTTTATGCTCTGAAAAGATTATTGTACGGAAAGCTTTTGATGGGTTTTCGACTATTAAACCGAGCAGTGACCAGAGATCAAGATTACTTATCTTTTCTCTTAAATAAAATTTGCAGTTAGAACAAATGGAATTGTAAAATGGATTTGGAGTTTTACAATTCGGACATATTACCGAATTTTTCATTCATCATTGTTTAGGATTATTTCAGAAATAGAAGCGAACATTTACACGCGAAGCGCCTGAAAGAAAATCTTCTTCTACTGTAAAATCATATAGGTGAGCATCAACATAAGCATCAACCAAGTTCAAAAGATACAGAACTACGAGATAGATCGTAAAATTATCTCTCTGATCTCTGTAAAAATCTCTACGCTGTTTATAAATATCATCTCCGGAATTAATAAATAAATCTTTATTGTCCTGGTAAAGATTATCGTTATAAACCCAGCCGGAAATAAATAAGGCGCCTGTACCAAAGATAACCGGTATCTTCCAGTAAGACTCATTATAGAATTGACCAAACCCGGGAAGAACTGCACTGCGTAAAACAGCTCCCCATGGAGATTTCTTCATTACAAAAATAGAATCAGAAGATAGTTTTTCGGTCGGCTGCTGGCAGACTAATACAGTGCTTGTGAATAAAAGCACTAATATAATTTTAACTGTAATTCTTGCCGATGATTTCAAAAAGTTCAATTAAACGCTCTAGCTCATCATTTGAATAAAACTCTAAAATTATTTCGCCAGTCCCGTCTTTTCTTTGAACACAAGATACTTTGGTTCCAAATGTAACACGAAGCCTGTCTTCAACTTCACGAAGGTTCGGTGTATACACACCGGTTTTGTTTTCGTCCTTTTGAGAAATCTTTTTAGTTTTTCCTGATATGCCTTCGTTTAGTTCACGGACAATCCTTTCAACCTTTCTAACTGACAGATTTTTACTGATTATGTTATTCAGTATCTGCAGCTGTAATGCTTCGTTATCAAGATTTATTAATGCACGTGCGTGTCCTGATGAAATTTTTTCTTCAACAATCGCATCCTGAACTTTCTGCGGAAGTTTAAGGAGCCGGATTGAATTAGCAATAGTAGTTCTGTCTTTTCCAACACGATCTGCAATCAGTTCCTGTGTAAGATGACATTCATCCATTAATCTTTTATAGGCTGTACCAATTTCAATTGCATTAAGTTTTTCGCGTTGAATATTTTCGATAAGAGCGAGTGCAAGCATCAGTTCATCAGAATCAACATCGATTATGTAAGCCGGAATTTCTTTAAATCCTATTTCCTTGCAGGCATTCAATCTTCTCTCACCGGATATGAGCTGATATTTATGATCTGGTGTTCGCCTGACTGTTATCGGTTGAATCAGTCCATTTGTAAGAATAGATTTTTTCAGCTCTTCAAGCGAGACCGGGTCTATGTTAAACCTCGGCTGATAAGGATTACGAGAAATAAACTCAACGGAAATTTTTGCCAGGACATCAACTTGTTTCCCATCATCATCTTTGACTCTGGAAAGATCTTCAGTTGTTTCAGTATTCTTTATAAAATCCTGAGGTTTGATTAAAGCATCTAACCCTCTTCCCAACCCTGTTTTTATTTTACCCATCTCATTTCATTGTTTAAGATTTTGAATTTCGTTCTAAGAATTCGGCAGCTAATGCCATATAATTCTGTGCACCTGTTGAAACCGCATCATATAAGATTATAGGCTTACCAAAACTCGGAGCTTCAGAAATTCTGACATTCCGATTGATAACCGTGTTAAACACCTTTTCTCCAAAATATTTTCTTACTTCTTCAGCAACCTGGTGTGATAAGCGAAGTCTTGTATCAAACATTGTCAAAATCACTCCTTCAATTGATAGGTTTGGGTTGTGATATTGTTTAACAATGTTAATTGTATTTAAAAGCTGACCTAATCCTTCTAATGCAAAATACTCACATTGTACAGGAATCAAAACAGAGTTTGCTGCTGTAAGTGCATTCAGAGTCAGGAGCCCAAGCGACGGCGGACAATCGATTAAAATATACTCATATCTTTCATAAACTTCACGCAATGCTTCCTTCAAGATGGTCTCCCGTTTTGGTAGTTCAACCATTTCAATTTCTGCACCAACGAGATTAATGTTTGAAGGAAGTAAATCTAGAAACGGCATATACTCATCAATAATAACATTCTTAATCTCCTGGTTTCCAATTAATACCTCATAAACAGAAGGATTATGTTTAAAAATACTTAACCCGGATGATGAGTTTGCCTGCGGATCAATATCGATAAGCAAAGTTTTCTGTTCAGCAGCAGCAAGTAATGAAGCCAGGTTGATCGTGGTGGTCGTTTTACCAACACCTCCCTTTTGATTTGCTATTGCTATAATCTTTGTCATCTGATTTGATAATTAGTTTTTATCACGGTCGTAAAAATATTATTTCTAAATTCATCTTTAAAGGTCAATCTCCTCACCATAATCCATTACACGAGTTTTGATTCCCTTGCCTTCGGCTAATTTTTTAAATTGGTTCGGATCTGCCGCTATCACAGGAAATGTATTGTAATGCATTGGAATAGCATTCTTTGGTGATACAAGCTCAACTGCCTTTACAGCATCCGTAATCCCCATTGTATAATTATCACCGATTGGAACGAGCATATAATCGATTGGTGTCACCTCCCCGATCAGCTTCATATCATAAAATAAACCTGTGTCGCCAGTATGGTAAACGCTTTTCCCATCAGCAGAAATAACAACGCCTGAAGCTGGTCCGCCATATTTGTTATCAGGTGTCATAGATCCGTGATGAGCAATTGTAAATTTCACTTTTCCAAAATCAAAATTATGACTTCCACCTATATGCATATTGTGTGCATTGTATCCTTTTGACTTACAGTATTCAGCAAGCTCATTGACACAAATAAATATTGATTTGCATCTTTCAGCAATTTTAAAACTATCACCGAGATGATCACCGTGAGCATGTGTTATAACTATATAATCTGCATTCACATCTTTTGAATTTACCGGAGATGTCGGGTTTTCATCAAGAAACGGATCGATCAATATTCTTTTACCTGCATTGGTAATCAGCTGAAAAGCTGAGTGTGAAAAATATCTGAGCTTCAAATTTTCCTTCCACAATCACTGTATTGAATGTATTTTACTTTCAATCAACTTACAAAAATACTGGATAATTAATCCTTTTACGATCTAATAATTCTCACATTGGTTTAACTGAATAAAACTTTTATGAAACCAATGATTGCTTGCATTGCTCTCATTTTACTTTTCTCATTTCCATAGATTGCAGGAATATCAACAAATCCTATTTTAGAACCATTCCTGGCTGCTATCACAATAATTTCACTTTCTGCTTCAAATCCATTACGAAAAGTTTTTACTTCTTTGAATACTTTTGAAGAATATGCTCTGAATCCGCATTGACTGTCGAGAATTTTTTGACCCGTTTTTTTGCTGAGTAAAAACGAGGTTATTTTATTGCTCAATCTTCTCTGTAAAGGCATTTGTTTCAAGTCATACAATCTGTTGCCGATAACAATATCAAATTCTCTCGTTCTTTCTAAAAGCTGTGGAATATATTTTGGTTCATGCTGAAGGTCGGCATCAAGTGTTATTACATATTCAAATCCCTCTGATACGGCGTTTTCAAATCCAACTTTTAATGCTCTCCCCTTTCCGGAATTTTTGCCAAGACTTATATACTTTATTTCAGGCCTATCTAATTTTATTTCCTGCCAGGCATCATTTGAGCCATCATCAATTGCAAAAATAAACTGAACATATTTACAAGTTTCGTTAAGGGTTTTGTGAAGAGTTTCTTTCTCATTATAAAATGGGATAACAGCACAGACTGAAGTGTTAATATTATTTTTGTCCTTTGAATTGTTCAAATAAAACTTTCCAGCTTTTTGGTGTAGGTGTTACAAATGCTTCTTTTAATTTTTTCCTGAGTGAATCTTTTGATAACCCTGTGCTTAAAATTCCATTTTCGGCTATAGAAATTCCGCCTGTCTCTTCTGATACAATTACACTTATAACATCTGCCTGTTCACTTATTCCCATTCCGGCTCTATGTCTCATACCAAGGTTTTCACCATCAACTTGTGTTGTGGCAGAAAGTGGAAGTGTACAGCGTGCTGCTTCAATTACATTTCCTTTGATAATTACTGCACCATCGTGCAAAGAAGATTTTGGAAAAAAAATCGATGTTAGTAAAGACTTGCTTAGTTTGGCTTGTAAGATTTCACCTGTTTCAGCATAACCACGTATGCCTGTTTCTCTGACAATGACAATCAATGCACCGTACTGATGTTGAGAAAGTTCGAATGATGCATCAACAATTATTTCAGCTGATTCGTGTATGTCATGCTTACCAAAAATTTTCATCACAGGATTTCTTGCTAACAGAACTAATAATCTCCTTATTTCCGGCTGGAATAAAATTACGAATGCAATAACCCAAATGTCGGTTATCAACCTCAGTAACCAGTTTAACGCTTTAAGTTGAACAGCCTGAGCAGCAAATGAAAAAATTAAAATTATTATCAGTCCGATAAAAATCTGTGCTGCAATTGTTCCTCTCAGAGTTGTATAGAGTTTATATACAATAAAACCAACGATAAGAACATCGACTACATCGAGAAAATTAACTGAGAGAAACCCTATTTTGAAAAGTTCAAACATTAGTTGCTTATTATTCTGTTAAATAATTTACACGTCTCAACAGCTTGTTTAACATTATGAGTCCGTACAATCCTTACACCTTTTGATATTACATAAGAATTAAGTGCATTTGTTGCATCATCTCTTTCTTCAACAGGTAAATCTAAAATATTTCCAATAAAAGATTTCCTCGATAACCCGATCAAAATTGGAAACGATAATGATTTAAAATATTCTACCCTTTCAATTAAAGCGAGATTGTGTTCTAATTTTTTTCCAAAACCTATTCCTGGATCCACAATTATTTTTTCAATACCCTTCTCAGCAGCAATGCAGGCTTGAGAAGCAAGAAAATCATAAACCTCTGATACAACATCAGAATATTCAGGAAGATCCTGCATAGTCTTTGGTTTGCCTTTAATATGCATCAAAACCATCGAAGCATTTGATTGGCTTACAACATCAAAAATTTTCGGATCAAATGTTCCGCCGCTAATATCATTTACAATGACAGCACCATTTTCGAGAGCTTTCCTGGCAACATTTGATTTTGTTGTATCAACCGAAATAATTGCATCGGGTTTTAAAGCAAGAATTTCTTTGATGACAGGAATTACTCTTCGCATCTCCTCATCTTCATTAACAGGTTCAGACCCGGGTCTTGTTGATTCACCGCCAATATCTACAATATCAGCACCTTCATCAATCATTTTTATTGCATGAGCCACAGCACTTTTTTTATTTTCATACAAACCGCCATCAGAAAAAGAATCGGGCGTTACATTTAAAATTCCCATTACAAAAGCAAAATGAAAGTCGAACGCTCTGTTCCCGATTTTATAAATGGCCATTTTGTCACTTGCAATTTTCTGAGTTGAGGTTTGGATTGCAGTTCTTAATTTTTATTGATGAAAAAAAATCTGGAAATTATTTCACAAGGTTTTTTAATTCAGCAGTTGCAGCAGTAATATTATCGGCATCAAAGATTGCGGAACCAGCAACAAAAATATCAACTCCGGCTTTCTTTGCTTCGATGATCGTTTCTTTATTTACACCACCATCAATTTCTATAAGGAAACTTGCTTTTAATCTTTCTCTTAGATTTACAGCTTCTTCAATTCTTCTTATCGAGTTAGGAATAAATTTTTGTCCTCCAAATCCGGGATTGACGGTCATTATTAGTAAAAGATTTATAGATTCTGCAATATCAAGAATGCTGTTAACCGGTGTTGCAGGATTAACAACCACACCGGCTTTACAGCCAAGTTCTTTTATCCGTTCAATTGTTCTGTTAAGGTGAACAACTTCTTCTACATGAACAGAGAGATAATCTGCTCCTGCATCTGCGAATGCTTCAAGATATTTATCCGGATTCTCAATCATCAAATGAACATCTACAGGAAGCTTTGTAATTTTTCTTGCAGCTTTAACTATTACAGGACCGATGGTTATGTTTGGAACAAAATGTCCATCCATTACATCGCAGTGAATCCAATCTGCACCGCCCATTTCAGCTAACCTGATTTGCTGTGAAAGATTTGTGAAATCTGCAGAAAGAATTGAAGGAGCAATAAGTGCCATTACTATTCGTTCTCCTCGTCTGAAATATTTCTATCAGCTGGTTTAGTAACAAAAATATCTACAGCGTCACCGGGGTTTAATTTATTTCCACTGCTTGGATATTGATCGAGAATTGTATTCGGCAAAAGAGTTGAAGACTGCTGAAAATTAATTTTTCCTACAATCAATGAGTTGTCTGAAAGAATTCTTCTTGCATCGGATAAAGTTTTTCCAATAAGATCGGGTACAATTACAGAACCTCCTCCTCTACCTGCACTAACAGTTACTCCAACAACTCCACCTTGTTTTAATGTAGTTCCTTCAGCATACTGCTGATCGAAGATCATGTCTTCCGGCTTGCTGGATGAAACACGTTCGATTCTTCCAAGCTTTAAACCTAATCTTTCTAAAGCAAATTTTGCATCGAGAATTGATTTACCTTTAAGCAAAGGAACTGAAACAACTTTATCTCCACCGCTTACAAAAAGGTAAACTGTTCGGCCTACTTTAACAATTTTTCCTGCTTCGGGCTTTTGGAGAAACACCTCACCTTTTGCAACTTTTAGTCCGTAGGAAGTATCGCTTATCAAAGGTCTGAAACCATTATGCATCAGCAAATCAATTGCATCGGCTTCTTTACTTCCAAGTACATTTGGAACTGTGGTCTCAGCTG
This sequence comes from Ignavibacteriaceae bacterium, assembly GCA_025449775.1. Lineage (GTDB taxonomy): Bacteria > Bacteroidota > Ignavibacteria > Ignavibacteriales > Ignavibacteriaceae > IGN2. The sequence continues at coordinate 11,870 of JANWIS010000040.1, read as the reverse complement.
AACTGACATACCAAGGCATAATTAAAGTATCGAGAATAAAAATAAATACTCCGAAACCAACTAAACCTAGAACAATCTTCCTGAATAAAGGAGTTCTAATGAATTTTTTCATAAATCAAATATATCAATTGAGGTGTACTTATACAATTTAAAAGTCTTACTGTGGATAAACTTATGACCTAAGATAATCTGTATTAGGTTTTCCCATACTTCTGCATTTAATTTAAACTTCAAATGATGAATAATAGAAGAGCAATAAAGTCTTGATACAAAATTACTTTTTTCTGAACAGATTGATGCTTGATGCAAATAAGGTTCTAAAAGGGGCAAAGATTGCGGAAGTATTTTCACAGGAAAGAGGAACATTAATTGTTCACTGTAAATTATCTGATGAAAATATTTTTGCAGAGTTTTGTGTGGTTCCCGGTAATGCACATTTAACTTTAAAGAAAAATTATTCACGGGCAAAAAAAAATACAGTTAATTTCTTTGAGGAAGCGATCGGTGACGTCATATCATCATTTCTGATAGCAGATGACGACAGGATTGTTAAAATAAGCTGTGAACAATCAACACTCTTCTTTGCGATCCGTGGTAAATACACAAATATTTTCTGCATGACTAAAGCCAATCAAATAATCCCATTCAAATCGGTTAAAGAAGAATTACTGGAACAGACAAAAGCAGAATTCGCAAAAAAGACTTTTATATCCGGCTGGAATAAATTGGATCTGGAAATAGGCGAAACTGATAACTATCCTGATGAGATCCGAAAAAAATATCCGGTGCTTGGAAAAGATATTATTATGGAGTTCAATGCCCGGTCAAATAATCCTGATAAAAAAGAAAGCATTATACTTCTTGAAAGTATCATTGAAGAAATCAGGATGTCTAAACCATGTATTTTAATCGATGAGGAACTTCGGGAAATAAATCTCGGGTTTGAAAACTTTAAAAGTCTCTCCTTTACAGAAAAAAAAATATTTGATGACATTTTTGAGGCGGAAAATTTTCTGCTCTCAAAGCAATTTTATCTGAATGCCAGGCAATCAAAATTAAAACTGATAAATAATCATCTCGATCGCGAACTTAATAAGGTGACAGATAAAATTAACAAAATACGTGCTATAATTGATCGCGGAACCAGAGTTAACGAGCTCAATAAACTTGGTAATCTTTTGCTGGCTAATTTAGGTTTGATTAAAAGAGGAATGACTTCAATAACTGTTGAAGACATTTTTACAAGTGGTGAGTCAATAACTATTAAATTAAATCCAAAGCTTTCGTCACAAAAAAATGTTGATCTTTATTTTGATAAATCCAGAGCAGAGAAAGCTGGTTTTACAAAATCAAAAGAGCTGATTACAAAAGCTGAATCCGAATATAAATTTTTAAGGCAAGCAGAAGATTCGTTGAATAACAATACAACAATTAAGGAATTGGAATTATTGATGAAGAAATTAAAAATAAAACCATCTGATCAAAAAGAAACTGATAACGACATCAGTTCTAAATTCAAGCAGTACAAAATTGACGGTAAGTATAAAATATTTGTCGGAAGAGATAGTAAGAACAACGACCTTCTTACAACAAAGTTTGCAAAGCAGAATGATTATTGGTTTCATGCAAGAGGTGTTTCAGGCTCGCACGTTGTTCTTCGCGTCGACAATGCTAAAGAAGCTGTACCAAAAAATATTTTAAAGAAAGCTGCGGCGCTTGCTGCGTATCATAGTAAAGCAAAAACCAGCGGTATTACTCCGGTTGCTTTCACTTTCAAAAAATATGTTGTTAAGAAAAAAGGAGATTCTGCAGGAACAGTTCATTTATTAAGAGAAGATGTTCTGCTTGTGAAGCCGGAAATCCCGGATGGATGTGAATTTATTTCTTTGCAGGAAAGGCAAGAGTGAAGCAAAAAGTCCTCAGTTAAAATCATCTCCGGTTTCGAACTCACCATTCTCTTCTCCCCTGCCTTCTCGCTTTTGTTCGTAGTTGTTAAATGTATAACGAAGATGCAACATAAAAGTAGGAGTGCTTCTATCGGAGTAAGTATAGTTATAAAAATTAGATCCTTCAGTCGTAAATTCACGTTTTGAACTACTGAAGATATCCTGTACCTGGAATGTTACTGCAAGAATACTTTTTATTATTTCCTGTCTTACCGAAATATCTGAACTGATAAATTCTTCCATTCTTCCCTGGGAAGTAACGGTTGGACTGTTGTAATTAGTATTGAACTGTATTTGAGTTGAACTCCAAAGTTTAAAAGTATTATAAAATCTTCCCTGCCAGTTAAAACTTTCTCTTGAATAAGGTTCATCAAAAATTTCACCCTCAACCCTGTAATTAAAAATATTTCCCATCAGATTAATATTCCAGAAATCAAATGGATCGAGGTAAAACATTAATTCAGCTCCGAGTGAATAATCGTTACCTGTGTTGTCGAATGTAGTTACAGTTATATTACTATCGACGGCTGTACTTACCGGCTCTATTTTATTTTTTGTAATCCTGTAATATAATTCTGTGCTGAAAGAAGATTCGCCAATAAAACTTTGAACACCGGCTTCATAAGAATCAATAAATTCAGGTTCAAGATCGGGATTTCCAATCCTGACATTGTTTGCATCAATCCATGTTGGAAATGGTTCAAGTGCCCAGCCACGAGGTCTTTCAATTCTCCGTGAATAACTTGCCATAAGAGAAGTTCCACCTTCAAACTTGTAAGAAGAATGTAAACTTGGAAAATAATCAACTCTATCAAGTTCGAAATATTGATTTTGAGTAATTACCTCAATCGTACGATATGTAAATTCAGTCCGCAATCCTGCTTGCAAACTAAGCTCCCATATTTTATTTGAGTACATTGAATACAAGGCATGCTCACCTGTTTCATATCTATTCATATTGCTGAATTCTGATTGAAGATCATACATATTTGTACTTTGATTGTACTCAAAAAGTTCGTTAGTCTCATCAGAAAGTTCAACTTCACCCTGGTAACCTGCTTCAAATTTACTTACATCACTGAATGGAAGACTGTAATCCAACTTTCCTCTGAATTCTGATGATGGACCAAACTCGTTTGTCTTTCTTCCGCTGACCTGACTTCCCTGGCTAAATTCTGAAGTAGTTGTTAATTCATCACTTTCCTGATTGCTGTAAAATAATTCTACCAGCAGCTGATGTCCATTCATATCAAAGTAATGTGAGTAGTTTGAATTTAAAGAGTAATAAACTCCACCACGGGTTCTATCGCTCGTTCCTGTGTAATTTAAATTAATTGAATCCTGAGTTGAGAATTGATTGTAATCCTGATTTAATTTTTGTTCTCCTTCTCTTTTTCCTACTCTTCCTCCAAAGCTTAAATTATCATTCGTACCAAGTGTGAATTCGATTCCACCTCTTCCTTCGTAATTTGTTCTTCCTCTGTCGGCATCACCAGTTGAATTTATTGTTGAAGTATAATCGTCGTAATAATAAATACTGTTTTGTCTTTGTACTCCGGGATTGAATCTCTGGTTGTAATCAAATCCCAGGTTAGTTTTTATTCCTTCATTTTGATAGTTGATTAAAAAATCTCCACCATAACTATCGTACATACCAGCATTTGCATTAACTATTCCATTCAATCCATACCCAGTATTTTTTTTCAGTATAATATTTATTATTCCGGCTGTACCTTCAGGATCATACTTTGCAGAAGGATTGGTTATTATTTCAATCTTCTCAATAGAACTTGCGGCAATCTGTTGAAGAGCATCCTGTGGATCAAGAACAGATGGTCTGCCATCAATCAATACCATAAAGTTCTGGCTTCCTCTCAAGCTGACATTGCCGTCTATATCCACCTGGACTGAAGGAACATTTTCAAGTATATCAGCTGCGTTTCCTGAGATAACAGTTTGCATCTGATCCGGATTAACAACCTTTTTATCAATTTCATAAGTGACAGGTGATCTTTCTCCCTGAACAACAACATCAGATAAATTTATTGCTGATGGTTGAATGAAAATATTGCCAAGATCGAGTTTACGGGATTCTTTGTTGATTTGAATTTCAATTTGCTTTGTGTCATATCCAATAAATCTTACCTCAACAACATAACTTTCCAGTGGTGAAATATTAAGATTAAAATAACCACTTACATCAGTAACTCCACCGGTAACCACACTAGAATCTGTTTTCGAAAGCACAACTACATTAGCATATTCAATTGCATGTTTCGTATCAGCATCCAATACCTTCCCGGTTATTAATGAACTATTAATGCCAGTTCTTTCCTGTGCCGAGATTACAGTAAATAAATTCAGAGTTAATACGGTTAAAATTATTTTAATACAGAATTTCATTACAAATAAAATTATTTCACTGATTATTATTAGTCAATTTTATAGAAAAAATAGTTTATGAAACAGTATAAAAAAGAATCCAGCTTCAGACAAATTTGAAAGTTAAATTTAAATGGAAGGGATTGGTTCAAGCCAGAAATTGTGGCAGATTTTTACGGCTTCTTCCAGTAGATCTTTTTCAACAAGAATGGAAATCCGGAATGATGTTGTATTGACTCCATAATAATTTATCTTATTATCGTTCAGCAATTTTAAGGTGCTTAATAGTGCAGTATTATTTCTACTGAATCCTTCTCCGATAATTGAGAGTGTTCCGAGGTTTTCATTAATATATATTCCATCTCTCATCTTATCCTGAAGAATCTCTTTTATTTTTTCCCAGTCATAAATACTGTTTGTTGAAACCAGGAAAGAACATCTGTAACCTTTATCTCCAGCCATTCCCGACAGTTGGAATTCTTTTATCGGAATTTGATTTTCTTCAAGATATTTAAGAACCAGATCTAATTTTTCCTCATCGTGCACAAATATCCGGCTAATTTCTTTTTCATAAACCACGGCAAGTACACCAGTGAGTTCTTTCTTTAAAACATCCTTTATCACAGTTTCTTTGCCAGGATTAAATGTACTTCTTGCAAAAAGCACTATCTTTGCTTCTTTAGCAAACTGAACTGCTTGTGCATTTAAAACTTTCGCTCCTGCTTCTGCCATTTCCTGTATTTGCTGGTAAGAAATTTCTGGAAGATGTTTTGCATCTTTAATAATTCCCGGATCGGCAGTATAAACTCCATCTACATCAGAATATATTTCACATCTTTCTGCGTTAAGTGCGGCAGCTAGTGCAACTGCAGAAGTATCAGATCCGCCACGCCCTAATGTTGTTATATCTTTCTTGTAACTAACACCTTGAAATCCTCCAATTACAACTACTTTACCTTTATCAATTTCATCAAATACTCGAATAGGTTTGACTTCTATTACTCGAGCATCGTTATGACGATCATCAGTAATAATCCCAGCTTGTGAACCTGTTAATGAGATGGACTCAATTCCCTCTTCCTGAAGTGCAATACAAAGAAGTGCCATAGTTGTTCTTTCACCGGTACTGAGAAGCATGTCCATTTCTCTTCTCTGCGGATTTGGAGAAATAGCTTTAGCCATTTCAATAAGCTGATTAGTAGTTTTTCCCATTGCTGAAACAACAACAACAACATCAATCCCCTGTCTTTTAACAGACGATACTATTGCAGCAATTTTTTTTAGCTTATCAACATCGGCAACACTGCTTCCTCCATATTTTTGAACTATAAGAGGCAATTATAATTTCCTCAACTCTTCCATCAATTGTGTTTTAGCTTTTGTTTTGTCATCAACTTTTTTAAGAAATTTTGCCGGGACACCAGCGACAACAGTATTTGACTCAACATTTTTTACAACAATAGAACCTGCTGCCACAACGGCTCCTCTTCCAACTTTTATTCCTTCAAGAATAACAGCGTTAGCACCAATCAAAACATCATCTTCGATAATAACAGGATCGGCACTTGGCGGTTCAATAACGCCGGCTAATACAGTTCCAGCACCAATGTGACAATTTTTTCCAACAATTGCTCTTCCGCCAACAACAACATTCATATCGATCATAGTCTTTTCACCGATCACTGCACCGATGTTCAAAACAGCTCCCATCATTATCACACATTGATCCCCGATCTCAACCATTTCCCTGATTACAGCACCAGGTTCTATTCTGCAATTGTATTTTGTAAGATCAGCCATTGGAATTGCAGAATTTCTTCTGTCAACTTCAACTTTAAACTTTTTTATGTATTGCTTATTGCTTGCATAGAAGTTTTCAAAATCAGAATGCTCACAGAAAAGAATTCCTGAAACAGATGAACCATAAAAATCTAATTTGCTAAAATCAATTTTATCCAATTCACCTTGAAGATAAATCTTTGCCGGAGTTTTTTTCTTTGCTTCAGAAATTGTTTGTATGATTTTATAGGAATCCATTTTGGTTAATCTGATTTTTAATAATTATTTTCCGAAAACAACATCAGTAAATGAGAAGAAACCGTTTTCTTTCTTAACAGCAAACCCGGTAGCTAGAAGTATTCCTTCCGCAAATGTTCTCCTTGAAAGTGCACGGTGTTGAATGGATAAAACTTCGCCAAGTGAAGCAAAGCTGACAGTGTGATCACCGGGAATATTGCCTAACCTGAGTGATGTGGTATTAATATCCTTTCCTTTAAAAATATTCTGGATCATTTTTGCAGTACCTGACGGTTTATCTTTTTTAAAACGATGATGTGCTTCGGAGATTTCAACATCCCAGCCAGGTAATTTATCATTTGCGATCTTTGTAAGTTCCAGAAGGATTTGGATTCCGATGGAATAGTTAAAGCTCTGAACCACAGGTTTATTTTTCGAATATTCTTTTAATTGATGAAGATTTTTTTCAGTCAATCCTGTTGGTGCAACAACCAAAGGAACATTGAACTTCACAGCATAGTTTATCAATTCTTCGAAAGCTTCCGGGAGAGAACAATCAATCAGGATATCAGGTTTGGATTTAAATTGTTCCCCGTCAACATCGAATGAAAAAACAAGCTCATTTTTATTTTCATTAAAGACATTTATAACTTCTTTGCCAAGTTTTCCGGCTGAACCAATTAAGCCATATTTCATTTTAACCGATCTTAAATTTTTTTCATTTCTTTTTCTAGAAGCTCTTCCGTTTTTCCGGATGCTTTTAACAAAGGGAGACGAAGAACATTTTCGCAAAGTCCAAGTTTTGACATAACATACTTTACCGGTGCTGGACTTGTTTCTATAAATAATGAATTCATCATTGATAAATATTTGTTGTTAAATTCCTGTGCTATATTCAACTTACCGCTAAAAACAGAGTCAGTAATTTTTTTCATTTCGATAGGATATGGATTTGAGAAAACAGATATCACTCCATCACCGCCCAAAGCCATTGTAGGAATTGTTTCATCATCATTTCCAGAAAACACCGTAAACGTTGAAGGCTTAATAGAAAAAAGTTTTGCAATTTGTGATATGTTATTACAGGCTTCTTTTATTGCTACAACATTTTTGCACTCTTTGTGAATTCTTACAGCTGTCTCCGGAAGTATGTTCATACTTGTTCTTGAAGGAACATTGTACAAAATAATCGGTAGATGTGTTTTTTCTGAAATTGCTTTATAATGTTCAACCAAACTTTCCTGTGTGCCCTTATTATAGTAAGGATTTACAATCAACAACGCATCTGCTTTAAGATCTTCTGCCTGGTGGTTGTTCTCGATTACCTTCTTTGTATTATTTGTTCCCGTTCCCACTATAACAGGAATTTTACCCGTTGCCTCTTCTACTACGAGCGAAATTATTTTTCTTCTTTCATCATATTCAATTACGGGGGATTCACCTGTTGTACCCATAACTATTAATGCATCAATACCACTTTCAATCTGTTTCTGAACAATTTTTTTGAGTGAGTCGAGGTCAATCGATTGATCCTGTTTGAATGGTGTTATTAAAGCTGTACCAACGCCTTTGAACATGCTAAATCCTCTACTTAATGATTTGGCTTTTAATTATTATAAAACCTGATAAGCCACTGATTCAAAAATATGAAAAAAAATCGGAAGAATTTTAAGATGGCATTTCAGGATTGATTGGTAAAACCAAAAAGGAGTTTCTGCAGAAATTATGAAATGATTATCGGTGGCAAGAGTGGCTCACCCCGGACTGATAAGTTTCAAAGATTCCATTGCATCTTTGAACTTCAACAAATTAAAATGATCGATGAGCACTTATACTCTTGCCGAAAAACAATGATTGCCAATTTATATGCCAGCAGAACGGAGATATTTTTTTAGTAAAATGATTGCTCATCCTTTATTAACAATACTGAATTGAGAATTTAAAATTGCAAATTATTATAATGATGCAGCCTGATGATAGTCCATTATTTATTTAAGTAAGCAAAAATTAGAATCTGGTTGGATAAATATCAGCATTCAAATAATTAATTAATTTTGATTTATATTTGTGTTGTAAACTATGCACCCGTAGCTCAACTGGATAGAGCATCTGACTACGGATCAGAAGGTTTGGGGTTCGAATCCCTACGGGTGCACAATGATATTTATTAAAGAGGGTTAAATAATATTTTTTAATTTAATCGGAGTCGATCAATGGTTACATTAGCTTCACTCTGGCTACCAATTTTGCTTTCAGCCAGTGCTACGTTTATTGTGAGTGCAATTATTCATATGGTACTTGGTTACCATAAAAATGATTTTTCCGGACTTTCATCAGAAAAACAGGTGATGGATGATTTACGAAAACATAATATTCCACCCGGCAATTATCACTTTCCTCGTCCAAAAGATATGAAAGACATGAAGTCACCGGAATTTTTAGAAAAATATAAACAAGGTCCAGTAGGATTTATAACTCTAATGGAAAACAAAACACCAGGTATGGGTAAGGAACTCACATTATGGTTTATCAATTCAATTATCGTTGGTATTTTCGCTGCTTATATCGCAAGTGAAGCACTTCCGGCTGGTGCTGAATATCTTTCCGTTTTCAGATTTGCGGGTACAACTGCATTCGTTGGATACAGTCTTGCATTGATGCAAAATAGTATCTGGTATAAACGAAGCTGGGCTGCAACTTCCAAATCAATGTTTGATGGATTAATTTACGGATTATTAACCGGAGGAATTTTCGGCTGGCTGTGGCCGGTTATGTAATTGACTCGTTTATTAATTCATATACAGTTGTGAGATCATTTGTATAAAAGTACATTCATATGAAGCAGTAAAGAAAAAGCTAAGGATTAATTTTTCTTAGCTTTTTTTTTACAAAGTTGATTGATGAGCTTTGTTTAAAATTGAATATTTTTAATTCAAGAATTGAAAATCCCTTTTTAATATAGTTATGAGTTTAGGCAGAAATACTTTGTTATGGGCATCCAGAAATGAATGGCTGAAAAATCATGTTCCGAAAATGAAGTTTGTTCAACGGGCAGTTAAGAGATTTATGCCCGGTGAAAAAGTAGAAGATGTGCTTCTTGCATCAAAACAACTTTTATCACGTAACATACCAACAACACTCACTCACCTGGGTGAAAACATTACCACGATTGGTGAAGCTGAAGATAACACACATCACTATCTTGTTCTGCTTGATAAAATAAAAGCTGAAAATCTGGATATTGAAATATCTCTGAAATTAACTCAAGTCGGTTTTGACCTCTCATTCGAAAAGACATTGGAAAACCTTTCAACTATTGCAGAAAAAGCAAAACTTCTGCACAACTACGTGTTTATTGATATTGAAGACAGCTCATATGTAAACAGAACAATCTCACTTTATAAAAGGATAAAAGAAAATTTTGATAACATTGGGTTGTGTTTGCAAGCTTATCTTTACAGGACTATGGAAGATATAAAAAGCATGGAGAGAATAAATCCATCAATCCGTTTAGTTAAAGGTGCTTATAAAGAACTACCATCAATAGCGTTTAAAAGGTTGTCAGATGTCAATTCAAATTACATGAAAATTTCCCAATACCTTCTTCAACTAATTAAGGATAAAAACATTCGTGTGGCTTTTGCAACGCACGATCTTAACATACAGGAGCAAATTAAAATAGAGGCTGAAAGAACCGGACTTGATAAGAAACAACTTGAGTTCCAGATGCTGTATGGAATTAAATCTGCAGAACAAAAGCAGCTTACGGATAATGGTTTTAAAATCAGAACACTAATAAGTTATGGTAAGCAATGGTATCCGTGGTACGTACGGCGTCTCGCTGAACGACCTGCAAATATCGGATTTGTATTAAAAAATCTATTTAGTAAATAAAGCTAACTACTAAAATATAATATATTATGACAGACATACTAAAAGGAATTTATCCGCCTTTAACAACTCCATTTGTTGATGATGAAGTTGCAACCGACCAATTGATTAAAAACGTTCTGAGGTACGAAACAAAAATTCTAAGTGGTTATGTACTTTTTGGTTCGAATGGGGAAAGTGCATTTCTTACAAAGGAAGAAAAATTAAAAATTATACGTACGACCAGGGAGCAAACTAATCGAACGATCATAGCCGGTACGGGTCTGGATTCAATAAAAGAAACCATTTCACTTACGAATGAAGCGGCTGAATTTGGAGCTAACTATGCCTTAATAATTTCACCTTCATTTTTTAAATCTGAAATGAAACATCGTACATTTTTGAATTACTATCTCAAGGTAGCAGAAAGTGTGATGATTCCGGTAATCATCTACAATGTTCCAAAATTTACTAATGTCAATATTGAAACTGAAACTATTATTGAACTAGCCTCTCACCCAAACATTGTTGCATTGAAAGACAGTACAGAAAATCCATCAAGGATTTCCGAGATTGCTGCAAATGTTCATACTGGATTTAAACTAATTATTGGAACTGCATCTGTTCTGTATTCTGCCCTCTCCGGTGGTGCAGTTGCAGGAATTCTGGCTCTGGCTAATATTGCACCAGATCAATGTGTTCAAATTTATAATTTTTTCAGAGAACAGAATTTTGGAAAAGCATTGGAGCTTCAAAACAGGATGATTCCCGTTAACAAAGCTGTAACATCAAAATTTGGTGTTGCTGGCTTAAAAGCAGCAATGGATATGCTGGGATATTTTGGTGGTCCGCCTAGATTACCACTCGAGCCACTAAACGAATCGCAATTGATAGAGCTAAAAATGATTTTGAAAAAAGCTCAACTGATTGAATAAAATTTTTAATGAAATCTAATATACTTTTACTGATTACCGCTGTTATTTGGGGTTTCGCATTCGTAGCTCAACGTGCTGGCATGGAATACATCGGACCATTCACTTTTAATACTGCAAGATTCGTACTTGGCAGTTTGTCTCTACTTCCTATTTTATTCATCAACCAAAAAAAAAAATCAGGGAAAGAAATCCTTCTTGTTTCATTAAAAGATAAAAAGCTTTTATATGGTGGATTAGCTTCGGGTATAGTACTCTTTTTAGGATCTACATTCCAGCAAACCGGATTGGTTTACACCGATGCAGGCAAAGCAGGTTTCATAACAGGATTTTATATAATTCTTGTTCCAATACTTGGTCTGTTCATTAATCAGAAAACTTATTTTTATACCTGGCTCGGAGCAGTTGTTGCAATCATAGGTTTGTATTTTCTAAGTGTGAATGAAAAATTTGAAATAAATATCGGTGATATTCTGGTTTTGATAGGTGCATTTTTCTGGGCAATACAAATTCTTGTTATCGGCTTTTATTCAACAAGGGTTGATCCTCTTCAACTTGCATTTTCACAATTTGTGGTAAGTGCTGGTTTAAGTTTAGTGGCTGCATTGATTACAGAAACAATTATTTTCCAAAACATTATCGCAACTGCTTTGCCTGTACTTTATGCAGGAATATTTTCAGTTGGGATTGCTTTTACATTTCAGGTTGTTGCACAGAGAGAAGC